>DAOWGY010000025.1 GCA_030641695.1 Gammaproteobacteria bacterium | reverse complement strand
CTCGATCCAGCTTCATTGCAGCTCAGACTGCCCCAAATCAAAGCTAATAGAAACCCTGATTGGGTGGGCTGCGGGCATGCTTTTTCTCGTCATGGCTCGCTGCGCTGCGCTTTACTTCCTCGAAAAACATCCCCGCAGCCCCCCCTAACAGGACGGTCGTCGCAGCGCCTCGTTAGAGCTGCGAATCAACCCAGCGATCGATCTTTGCGTCGAGCATCGATAGCGGCATCGGGCCGTCTTTGAGCACTTCCGTGTGGAAGGCCTTAATGTCGAAGTCGTCGCCGAGGCGTGCTTCGGCCTTGTTGCGGATCTCGCGGATCTTGAGTTGTCCGATCTTGTAGGCAAGTGCCTGTGCGGGGATCGCCATGAAACGCTCGGCTTCGGAGACGGCGCGGGTTTCGGCCACGGCCGAGTTTTCGTACATGTAGTCGAGCACCTGCTGACGCGTCCAGCCCTTGGCATGAATGCCCGTGTCGACGATGAGGCGGATCGAACGCCAAAGTTCCGCGTTCAGCGCGCCGAAATACTGGTAGGGATCGGTATACACGCCCAGTTCCTTGCCGAGTGTCTCGGCATACAGACCCCAACCCTCGCTGAACGCCGTGAAGCGGCCGAAACGACGGAATTCAGGCAGATTCCCGGCCTCCTGCTGCAAGGAGATCTGGAAGTGATGACCCGGGATCGCTTCGTGCAGGTATAGCGACTCCATCGCCCAATTCGGCCGTCCCTTTATGTCGTAGGCATTTGCGTAAAAGATGCCGGGCCGCGCGCCATCCGGCGTGCCGGCCTGGTAAGAACCGCCCGACGCGGACGCCTCGCGGAACGGTTCCACGCGGCGTACTTCAAAATCGGTCTTCGGGAAGATCTCGAAGAGCTTTGGCGCAAGACTTTCGATGTGATCCGACATGTCACGATAGCCCTGGATCAGCTGATCAGGCTCATCGAAAAAGAACTGCTCGTCGGTGTTCATGAACTCGAAGAACTCATCGAGATCGCCCTCGAAGCCGACTTCTTCCATGACGCTGCGCATTTCGTCGTGTATGCGCGCAACCTCGCTGAGGCCGATCTGGTGAATTTCCTCCGGCGTCATATCCGTTGTGGTACGCACGCGTACTCTGTGTGCATACCAATTGTCGCCATTGGGCAGATCGAGCAGCCCGTAGGAATCTCGCGTGGCCCCCATATGTTCATCGCCGATGAAGTTATTGAGACGCTGGAATGTCGGGATAATCGTGTTCTCGATGACGTCCGCATAAGCAGCCTTCAGGCGCGCACAGTCTTCGTCACTGAAGTCAGCCGGCATGTTCTCGATCGGCGCCCAGAAGCCACTGTCTTCCGCGTTCTCCACGATCTGGGACGTAAGTTGCGGCACAACCTTTTGCATGAGTACGCGCGGCTGAACGATGCCCTGCGCGGCGCCGTCGTTCATGTTCTCGATGGCCTGATCTACCCAGACAACGAAATCATCGACACGACTCAGGAAGTCATCGTAATCCTCAACCGTTTTGAAAGGATGCAGACTGCTGCCACTGCCGAGGCGAACAAACATACTCGGAAACAGGTAGAACTGGCTGATCGGTTGCAGGTGCGCCGGAAACTGCTCGCCCTCGAGTGCTTGCTCACGGAGGATCCTGAACATGTCGTAGCTAAGCTGGTCCTGGTATTCCAGGTCGTCACGATTGATTTGCATCAGGCGCTGCAATGATTCTTCATTCAGCATGTGTCGCCCATGGCGGAAATTCGGGCCAATGGAATTGGCCAGGCGATCGTTGTAACGGTAGTCACCGACACCGGTCGCCATGAGCGGATTGAGTTCGAGATTGCGCTGCCAGTGATCATCAAAGAGCACCGCAAGTTCGGCTTGCAAGTCGCTTTGCTCAGTGGCCGCATGCTCGCCGCCGCAAGCCGCCAATACCAACACTCCGGCCAGGACGACCGGTACAACACCTTTCATCGTCAATTCCCCAATTAACTGCTTCGCCGCAACTAAGACCCGTTGCGGCGGGCTTTGTTCTCAAAAATGGGCTCTGACCCCTTTTTTTATACCATGAAGCCCAGGTCACGCACGGCGAAATTGGCGAGGTTCGGGGCCACGATATCGAGATCGATGTCGGGGATACCGAACCACCGCGCGAGGGTTGCTGCGTACTGGTCAGCTGAGGTTGACGGGATGAAACGGCCGCCACCGACATCTTCGGGTCCGCCAATCTGTAGTTCCGGGTAGCTGCCGATGAGCTGTCTGCCGCTGACGGCGTCACCGAGGATAATTTGGTTGCCGCCCCAGGCATGGTCGGTACCGTCACCATTCGACGTCAGGGTACGACCGAAGTCGGACTGTGTGAATGTCGTGACGCTGTCCGAAACGCCAAGCTCGACTGTCGCGTTGTAGAACGCTGATATTGATTCGCTGACATCGGCAAGCAGGCCAGGCTGATCCTCAACCTGGTTATCGTGCGAGTCGAAGCCACCGGCCGCAACAAAAAACACCTGGCGCCGCATCTGCAGGTCATCGCGCGCAGCGATCAGCCGTGCGACGGTTCGTAACTGACCGCCAAGTTGCGACTGTGGGAAGACTGTATTCGGCGGCGGCCGCGAATCGATGGCGGCGGTCACCGTATCTGCAGTCGCAATCGCCCGACTCTGAACCTCGGCGAACGCGCGCTCGTAGATCGAGCCGTGCTGCGCTTCGAGGATGCGTATGAACGCCTGGCGTTGCTCGAATCCCGGCTCGCCCGGCGTGGTCGAGAAGCCGGTGAATTGCAGCGGGCCGCCCGGCCCCATGACGTAGGCGATGGTCTCGTCGGCAGACTGCAACAGGTTGTTGCCAAACAGCGATGCATTGGTCGCCATCTGCTGACCCGCAACGTTGCTGCGAATCAGGTCCGCCATGCGCCCTGCCCAGCCGGTCTTGGAAGTACGATTGCCCTTCAGTGAGTTCCACTGGTCCTGCTGATCATTGTGCGAAAACAATTGCGGCGGCAGCGCGACGGACTTGTTGAAGAAGTCGTCTCTGCTTGTCGGCTCGACAAGCGGACCGACGTTGGTGACGAACGCAGCACTGCCCGCTTCAAAGATCTGTTGCAGAGACGTCATCGTCGGATGCATACCGTACAGCGTAGTGCCCGTGCCGGGCGTCGTAATCGGCAACAGATCCTGCTGCGCAATCGCGAGATTCTGCCGCGATGCCGCATATACGCCGTACTCGGTGTCGCTGCGCGGCACGAGCATGTTGAAGGAGTCGTTGCCACCAAAAAAGAAGACACAGACAAGCGCCCGATAGTCGTCGAACGGCGCACCACCACCCACGACCTGCGAGTAAGCCAGGCCCGGTGTTGCTGCGAATACGGCGGCGGCACTGGTGTTCCTCAGAAAGTCACGTCGATTGATTTTTGCCATTGTCTTTCTCCTGCCTGCTCGGGCCACACTGTTATTTCTGGTAGGCGTATTCGGGTGATGACACGATCAGATAGATTGTCTCTGCTGCGCGCAGCGCGGTTTCAGTCTCGGGTATCAGTGCCATGATGTTTGTAATCTCCTGGCGCAGCGCGGCCGAGATGTCGCCAGCAAGAAGCTTTCCAGCAACCATGTCGATCAATGCGTCAACATCGTCGGCAACCATCATCTCTTCGCTGAAATCTATGAAGATATCGTCTTCCTGTAGATCGGTATTCGTCTGGTTCAGCCCGAACGTCTGGAAGAACCAGTAGTTCGTCACATAGGTGTTCTGATACTCGGAAGCGATCTGCAGTTCTGGTGCGACCAGACCGATGTTGCGAATCTCGCCGGGCGGCGAGTAGAACGGACTGAAAAAATTGAATACGGACGGCGACTGCAACGGCCCCTGGCCGAACAGTATGAATGAGGCAACGAGCGGATATCGCCCGCTTGCCGACCGCGCGTCGTAGGCGCGCCACAACTGCGTCAGGCGCAGCAGCGGCTCCTTGAGCTTGCCGTCGAGATCCATTGCGAGGTCCGGACGCGCCTCATCATCCATGAGAATCGCTTTCACTACGGCGCCCAGGTCGCCTCGGACGCCCGCACCGTTGTTGTTGAACATTTGCGCGACACGCTGCACGTAGCCCGGTGACGGATTGCTGGTGACAAGACGCTGAATCAGGCGAATCGCTATGAACGGACCGACGTTAGAGTGATTGAAGATATTGTCGAGCGCATCCGCCAGGTCCTGATTGCCAGACTGACCCGCGGGCAGCTCGACGCCGTTTAGAAGTTTCTTCGGTCCGGTGTCATGAAAACCCGGATACAATTGCATCGGAATGATCTGATTGAAATCGGTCGGGAAAGCGCCACGAAAACTCGGCGCACCGGCATAGGTCCAGCCCGTATAGACATGCGCGAAGCCTTCGATGATTGACTGGTCGTAGGTTGGGATCGGGTTGCCCAGGTTGTCGAGCCTTGTGGTGCCATCGACATTCAATTCGACGAGACCGACCGAAAACAGCTGCATGAGTTCGCGTGCGTAGTTCTCGTCCGGGCGAATATTCAACACGGGATCCGGTCGCTCGTTGCCGAGCATGCTCAAGTAGACCCCCATTGCCGGATGCAATGTCACTTCTTCAATCAGGTCGCGGTAGTTACCAAACGCATTGCGTGACAGCACATCGTAAAAGTCCGCTAGCGAATACGTCATGTTGCCGAGGACGCCCAGTTGCGACACGACCATGATCTCGGAGAGTGCAAAGGCAACGCGTTGACGCAATTGGTCGGGACCAGTCAAGCCATTGCGGAACCAGATATCGACTCGATCAGGCTGCAGCTCGAACAGGAACTGCGGCCGCGGCAGGCTTTGCAGGTGCGGCAACTGCAACGACGCGGGCTGCGCAAGCTGATCGTCGATCCAGCCTTCGATGCCCATCGTAATGATGCGTTGCGCCTCCGCCCCGGTCGCGCCGAACGACGCCTGGTTCAGGACCTTGAACGCTTCTGACGCGGTTACAGGTGGTGGCGGTGGTGGCGGTGGCGGCTGCGCCGTGCCACCCGAACTACCGCTGCCGCAACCGGCGGCGGTCAGCATGATTGTCGCGATGACTGCGAGCAGCTGTCGTGTATTCATCTTATTCGCCTCGTTCCTTGCGATGCTGCGCTTCCAGGAACGCGATCTGCTCGTCGGTCAGCAAATTGCGTAATCGGATCAGCATCGTCATTTGTTCTTTCTTGACCTCGTTCTCTGCCAGCAGCACTGTATTGACGAGTGCCATGACCCGCTCCTCATCGAGCGGCGACTTATCGAGTTCGGTCATGACCCTGAGGTACGCCTCGCGCATGTCCCACTCATGCTCTGCGACATTCGCCTGAACCTCGACGACCGCGGTTTTGATCGCCGTAAATTGCTCCTTGCTGAGATCGAGCTCCGCCTGGTGTTGCAGGATGACGTTGGGCGGAAAAAGCTTGCCCTTAAATACGTCCTTCTGCGCATTGGCCGCGTCGGCAGATCCGAGTAGCAGGCTGCAAACCAGCAGCACGATTCCAAATCCCTTATTCATAGAAACGCTCCTGTGGCCACTTCGGTTGACTCGATGAGGGCCGGCAAATCCTGGTATAGGTCGAATTGATGGTCGGGCAGCAGTACATCACTGGGCGCCTGCCATGACGTCGATCCCAGCAACTCGCCCATTTCGATGAGTGGCAATTCCGTGGGCCCTGGCGCGAGGACCTTGAGCACTATCGCTACTGCCGCGACAGTGGCCGCGAGTCCCGCAAGGACCTTATAACGGCGACGAGCGCGCCGGTAGCGAATCTCAGCCGCATGCCAGGTTTCTTCGAAGCCCGGGGCGCTCTCCCGCTGTGCATGCTGGTGCTTGAGCGCTCGTTGAAAGTCGGAGTTCGTCATAAATCCGTCACCAGGTCGTTTCGCAGCTTGTTCCTGAGCGCCTTCTTCGCGCGATCGTAATGCACGCGGCCGGTGCCGACCGAGACACTCATCACGGCCGAGGCCTCCTCGATAGTCATGTCGCGACAGAACACCAGCTCGATGATGTCGCGCTGCCGCGCCGGCAGCCGGTGTACGGCCAGCCAGACGCCACTCTGCTCGTCAGGCAGTTCGATGTCCGCTAGCTCCGAAGTCGGCTCCTGTTGGTAGCTACGAACCAGCCTGAGGCGTGACGCCAGACGTCGAAAACGACCGCGCGCGAGGTTCTGCACGACCGCAAACACAAACGTCTTCAGCGACGATTTATTGTCAAATCGAGCGCTGCCGCTTAGAAGCTCCACGTACGCCTGTTGCATCAGGTCCTCCGCTGTCGCGTGGTCAAAATCACAACGGGAGAGAGCCCAGCCGAATACCTGGCCGTGAATGGCTTGCAGTGCCGATCGCGTGATGTGTGGATTGTTCTCCAGCGCATCGCGGTCTCTCATAACCCCTCCCGTCTTGTTGGTGGCGCGTAGTACGGGTTCATATGACACGCGAACGTGACATTCTGGGGGCACTCGCCTGAGTCCAGGCTGAACGAACGCCGCGCGAGGCGCGCGGATTTAGCTAGACGCAGTCCTCGATGACCGGCGCGAATGCCGTACTGGCCACCCGATAACCTTCAACTGATTGGTGCAACGTGAATGAGATCGGTTTACTGCATCCGTGTGGTTGGAAGGATATGAGTATGGAGATTCCATGATCGGCGCCGTCGGCCTTTTTGCATAATCCGGCATCGCACTGTACGTCGATGCGGTCATTGGCGAACGCGCCGAGATCCGTCAGCGCGCTGAGGTAAGCAAAAACCTGGCTTTGCACGTGCCGCGCCAGGCGATCGTCGGCTTGCTCGAATACGGCCCAGCGAGTGGCCTGTTCGATTGAGTTGACGATCCGCAGGCACAGGCGACGTACGTTGAGACTCGCCAACGGGCGTTGCAACTCGCTGCCACGGGCCATTGTGACCGAGCCTTTGAAACGTGGCCTGCCAGCTGCCCCACGCGCAATGATGTTGATGCCCTCACGGGCGAGGACCTGAATACCTTCCTCGTCGACGTCGATGGCAGGTTCGAATTTTCGATTGAATCCCAGCCCTTGCTGATCCGGGTTCTGCCAGGGCCCGTAAGCGCGATCGAGTTTGCAAAGTACCCCCGCCAGCGCGCCGCCCACGGCGCGGGGCCGCGCGTCCCTGTCGTCACGGTTTGCAAGGCGCGGGAAGTAAGCAATCATGTTCGGGCTCGCGTAGCCTTGCTGGCGCACACCGCGCACCGCATCCTCGGGAGTCTCCCAATCATCGGCCGGATCGACGATCAACATGGCGCCGCGGCCACGGCAGTAAAGTTCGGCAGCGAGAATCGCCGCCGGACCGACATCGACGCCCTTGCCCGGCGGTGGCAGGTACAACAGATCGAAGTTGTCTACCTGCTCCAGCGCAAAAAGACCCTTGCCATCGTTACGCGAGCCCACCAGGTCGTAGTCGGACAACTCGGTACCATCGGTGCCTTCCTGCACGTGATCGACATACGCGGAGCCTGGTTGCACGTCGCTCGGCGTCGTCACCTCTGGACGGTGCGTGGGATACGGTTGCTCCGCACGCACCATGGTCGATGCCAACAGCACGTCACCGACAAACGTATCTGACTCTTCGACGTAACTCAGCTTGCGATACATCTCCTGGTCGACAACGAGTCCCGTACCTGGATCCATGCGCTGCAGCGTCAGGTTGAAAAGTTCGTCATTGCTCTCGTCAACGCCATCGAAATCAACCGCTGCACGCACGCTCTCGGTCGATCCCGGCTCCAGCGCTCGCAATACGAGCGCAGAGCCGCTCGCCGGAAGGCAGATCATTGCGCCGCGCGCGTTGTTGGCAACACGCACGACATACAGACTTCTGCCGCCATGTTCGAAGAACAGCTGCACAGCGGGACCGAGGCTGGAACGCAACCAGACGTCGCCGAAACGGCGACGGAATTCACCGAAGTTCTGAACGGCTACCGGAGTATTGAGGGGGCCGCGAAGGGCACGGCCAACGAAAGCAGCCGTGGTCTCGGGCGTTGCGTCGATGGCCTGACCCATCGCAGCAATCTCTGTGACCGTGATGCCACGATCAATCGCATCTGACAACCTGGTCTCCGTGAGTCAGATAACTATGCCCGCATTCTAATCAGTGGGGTTTGCTTATGCCATCACTGATTGCCAATATGAGCCCGCTGCCATGACCGATTACCTTGCCAACGCGTATCCCACACTTGCCGAACGACTGCCCAAAACAGTGCTCGCTGACTTGCCGACGCCGGTCGGCGATGGCGATATCGATGTTGGCTCACACAAGTGCACGATCAGCATCAAATACGACAATCTGACGAGCTCCTATTACGGTGGTAACAAGCTACGCAAACTCGAATACCTGCTGCGACGCGCTATCGACAAACGTGCCGATCGGGTTGCTACGTTCGGCACGGTCGGCTCGAACCACGCGCTCGCGACAGCACTGTATGCGAAACGACTCGATATGGGATGTACCTGCCTGTTGTCGCACCAGGTCAAAACCGCAAGCGTCTCAAAGGTACTCGGTCTCTTGCTGCAAAACGATGCGGAGATTGTGCGCTACGGCGGCAATCGTCACGCACGGGTCGAGACCATGCGCCGCCATGTGCAGGGACGTAACTCCTGGGTGATCCCGATCGGTGGGTCGTCCTGGCTCGGCACGGTCGGTTACGTCAATGCAGGGCTCGAACTCGCCGGACAGATTGCAGCCGGCGAGACACGGGCGCCAATACGGATTTACATAGCAACGGGCACAATGGGTTCAGCCGTTGGGCTTGCGCTGGGCATTGCCCTGGCGGGCATTAAGGCTGAGGTCCAGGCCGTACGAGTATCGCCTGACAGCATAATGAACCGCTCGCGGCTCGACCAACTCATGAACAAAACCGCGGCGATGATGCGTCGACTGGATCCGGCAGTACCGGCCGATCTCGCGCTACAGTCGCGCGTCGAGATTCGACACGAATTTTTCGGTGACGGTTACGCGAAATCCAATGCCGCGACGGATGCTGCGATCGAACTTGCGAGCGATCAGTTGGGCCTTTTGCTGGAACCAACCTATACGGGCAAGGCGATGGCCGCGCTGTTGCACGACATCATGCAGCCGCAATACGCATCGCTGCCCATGCTGTTCTGGAATACCTACAATTCGAACCCGATACCTGTCATCGACACAGATGCCGCGCAGAGGAAGCGGATGCCGGAAGAGTTTCTGCGTTACCTGGATTAATCGTCAGGCGTATCGGACTCGTCGTCCTTCGCTTCCCGCCTTTGTTGTTCTTCTTTTGCTTCTTGAGCTTCTCTTCTCTTGCGGGCGATTTCCTCGAGCATCACGTCGAGCCAGTCGTTCACAATTCCTTTTCCTCAACTTCCTCTTCGATGATTTCCTCGGCCATGACTTCGTCGATCATCTCGCGCACCTCGCTGAGCGTCGGCGCGTCAGGATCCACCTCGACCGTATTGCGCACGAGGCTCGCACGGGCAAACACTTCGCCGGAATCCTGATAGCTCACCAGAACGGCAACGCCGTTCGGATTGCTCGCGATTGACCGGACGTGGTCCATGTCGTTCCGGCTCAGCGTCTCTGCAGCGACGTATTCTGCAAGTAACATCTCGAGACGCTCGGCAGGTGACGCCACATCGTCCTCGAGGGGCTGATGCGCTTCGAAATACAGCTCACCATTGTTGCGGCCCAGCAAGTACGGCTCGTTGATAATCCGCACGGGCTCGCCAACGGCAACGAGCGAGTACAACAACTCGATGTTCTCGGGGTACAGGCGCACACAACCGTGACTTACGCGCATGCCGACACCGTAAGGCTGATTGGTGCCGTGAATCAGGTAGCCCGGCATCTCCAGCTTGAGCACGTGTGTGCCGAGCGGATTGTCGGGCCCCGGCGGCACGACGGATGGCAACGGGTTGCCCAACTCGGCATGCTCTCGCCGCACTGACGCCGGCACGTACCAGTGCGGGTCGGTTGCCTTGGACACCACCTGCGTTGCGCCGAGTGGCGTCTCCCAGCCGATGCGGCCAATGCCGATCGGATACGTCATTACTGTCTGCGGCTGGCCCTCCGGCATTTCGGGAAAGTAGAACAAGCGTTTCGACGCAATATTCAACACCATGCCTTCGCGTGGAACGTCGGGAACGACGTATTGCGTCGGCAACAGAACCGGCGTCCTGTCGCCCGGTAACCACGGATCGACGTCCGGGTTCGCGGCAACAATCTCGTCGTAACCGAGACCGTATTCCCGCGCCAGGTCGGAGAGAGTGTTCTCGGCGCTCACATACACGATCTGCGGCGCGCCGACCACGGACTGCGCCGCCGTCTCCAGCACGAAATAGTTGCGGGAGATCGGTTCCTCGACGGGGCGTGCTTCAAGCGGCACGACAGGTTCCCGCTCGTAACCGCGTGAACCTGAATAGAAATCCTCGATGAATGTGCAACCCGCGAGCAACAGCGGCGCCAGTAACAGCGCACATTGGCGGGATATGGGTTGGTGCTCTCTCAAAAGCTTCGGCCGGTTGCTTGGAGGCGCTATCTTCGCAAAAAACCCCTGACGACACTAATTCACGAAGATTTCACAAGCGGGAGACGCGCAATGTCAACGGCCATCGCACTGTGCGCACGTCGGTCCCCCACGCGGCACGCAAAGGCTCCTCGATCATCGCGACCGGGTCACGGCCGTGCGTACGCTCATATCGATTGCAGGCGGACCAGGTGCGCAGATAGCCCAGCATGTCTACGACGCTCCAGGAGACCTTCAT
>DAOWGY010000055.1 GCA_030641695.1 Gammaproteobacteria bacterium | reverse complement strand
TTTGGCCGAACCGATCTCGATGCAGCCATCGCAGCCGCCTCCGAGCAGACCTCGGCGACGCGCAAGAATATGGCCGCGCAGTCTCTCTACGCCGCGTTCGGCTACCTGGGCAACGAAATCACCGACCGTATCGAAGCGGAGCTCGGTGTAGCGCCTGACCGTTCGACGCGCGCGCAGTATCTGTACCGGCTGGCCGATCGATCACCGGCCGAGGCGATCGCCTGGATCAACACGTTGGAGTCCCAGTCGCTGCGCCGCGATGCTGTGTCCATGCTGGCGAGCTACCTTGCGCAGCCGGATCCCGAAAGAGCCGCCTCGTTCGAGAGCCTGCTTGCCGATGTGCAGGATCGGGCAATGTACAAGAACGTCGTTGCGAGGGACCAGGTGCGCGCGAACCCGCGCACCGTCCTGGACCAGTTGATCGCGTCAGGCCGATCAGGACTGAGCCGTGACGCCATTCATACGGCCATGCGCGCCATTGCCTCGAATGATCTCGACGCTGCCATTGTGTACTTCGATCAGTTGACCTCTCTGGATGACCGCCGCTCAATGGGGTCAGTGATTGCAAGTGAACTCGCCGAGCACGACATCGACCAGGCGCTGACCTGGGCTCGCGCACACGACAGACCCGACATTCCGAGGATGATGATGAACGTGTTGCGGATACTCGCTGTCACCGATCCGCAGCGAGCCCTTAGCGAGGCGATGGCAACTGGCAATGTGCAGACTCGCACGATGCTGATCATGAACACCGTACAGGGTATCTCCTGGAAAAACCCGCAAAGCGCGCTCGACCTCATCGAGCAGATCGCCGATGGGCAGGAGAAAAACCAGGTGCGCGAGCAGATCATGTCGCAATGGGTGCGCACGGACCCTGACGCTGCCGTCAACTGGGTGCTGGGCCTGGACGATCAGGCGGCACGCGAGCTGCTGGAGAACGGCGGCAGTGGCATCATCCGCAATTCACCGGAGTCCGCGATCCGGTTGCTACCGCTGCTAGACGGCAACACGGCGTTGCAGTGGCGATACCAGATTGCGCAAAACCTCGCCTCGTCTCGCTCGCCCGAGGAAGCCATGAATTTCATCAGCCGTTTCGACGGCCAGGAAGGCTTCGAGAGTCTGCAATCGGCAATAATTACCGGTGTCGCACAAACGGATCCCGACCGGGCGCGAATGATGGCCGACCAGTTGAGCGATACGAGGGCCAGGGACTCCGCGTACTCGCAGATCATCAGGCACAAGGCAATGACCGACCCGGCGAGTGCCGCAGGAATGATCAATGCGATATCCACAGACTCGTACCAGTCGTCCAGTGCCGGCAATCTCGCGCGGCAATGGACGGAGCGGGATGCCCCCGCGGCGCGGCGCTGGGTTGAGGGATTGCCTCGAGGCAAGGTGCGCGACGCTGCGATCGCGTCACTGGTAGGGACCTGGGAGACTATCGGACCTTCCGAGCAGGCACTAATCAACAGCATTGAAAGTCAACATACGCGCGAGCAGGCCAAGGTAAACCGGCTCTACACCCTGGCGCGAACAAATCCTGACCGTGCGCGGGAGCTGCTGGACGACACGGACATCTCCGAGTCTCAACGCCAGCGCGTCCTCATGATGATCGAGCAATACAACATGCGGCGCGGCCGCTAGTCTGCTGATTCGCCGAGCACCACATCCAACTGTTTGCGCAGCTGGGCCGCCCAGTGCGGTGCCAGATGGGCAGCTTTCCTGCTATGGCTCATCGAGTCGTCGAGCCCCGCCGATGCGAGTGGCGGCAGCGTGTAAAGATTGAAGCGAACATTTCTGTCGCGATCGATGATCAACAGGCCGGGCGTTGCCCACACGCCGTTGAGCTTCGCGACCTCATTACCGTTCGGAAGTAATGTGAAATCGTATCCGGCGTTGCGAATGTAAGCGACAGGATCGCCTTTGTCGTCGCGGAAGTGGACAGCGAGGACCCGAACGTCCTTGCCGTACTCGAGCTGAATACTCTGGATATGCGGCATCAGCGCCTTGCAGTACGGGCACCAGGTCGCCCAGAAGAGCAGGATAACCGGCTGTTCGGCAGTGACATCACTCAGCGTGACGGATTCGCCACTTGCCGATTGCAGTGTCCAGTCCGGCGCAACACGGCCCTCGTCGGCCGAGACGTTGCCGGCCAGAAATAGGCCGAGTGCAATGAGCAATAGTCTGATTCGCATGGACAAGGAGACCGTCCATGCCCGCGACTTATTACATTGTCAAAAGCAGTTTGTTGGCCAGGTCAATCCAGAATGACATCGACGAGTATGTCGTGGATCACGTGCGTCGCGATCTCGACGAGCAACAACTTACCGTCGACGATGATGCGCTCATAGCCTTTCGGCGGTGCCGGCAAGGCGTGCCGCAGATCGTCAGGCAGGTATCGCTTGGCGATGCCCGGAGGCAGCGGCTTACCGCGCTGCAGATTCTTCGCGAGACCTGGCGGCAGGCCTTTATTCTTGTGCTTGCCGTTGCCCGGAGGTGAATTCGAGCCATGCTCGCTGTACCAGGCGCCGATGATTTTGATCTCGTCGTCCGAGAAAACGACGCTGACACCGATTTCGGCGGATGCCTGTAACTGCAGGCCAAATAGAAGAACCAGGGTCGTAACGATGGTCCGAATCATGAGGTACACCCCTCATCAGGATTGATACGGACAATCTAACGTTCCAGCAGGCCCGTAGACTGTTAATCGGGTCACATATCAGCCTGCTCGAGCCACTCGCGAATCGTCGCCTCGATGTACGGCAGTGGCGTCCCCGCTACCTGTAATACTTGATCGTTGAAGTCGCGGATGTCGAAATCATCGCCAAGCCGCTGCTGCGCCAAATTGCGCAATCCGAGGATCCTCAGCATGCCGAGCTTGTAACCCAGGGCCTGTGCCGGCCAGACGGCATATCGCTCAATCTCGCTAATTGCCGCCCCTTCATCGACACCCTCGACACTGACCATGTATTCAATCGCCTGCTCCCGGCTCCATTTTTTTGCGTGCATCCCGGTGTCAACTACGAGGCGAACGGCACGATGCAGCTCGGCCTGCAAACGACCGAGGTCACCGTAAGGATCGTCAGCATACATCCCCATCTCGGCCGCGAGCCGTTCCGCATACAGAGCCCAGCCCTCGCCGGCGGCATTCGACCAGATCGCCCACACGATGGGCGGCACGTCTTGCTCGATCATCGTTCCGAGTTGCATATGGTGGCCGGGAATCGATTCATGAAACGTCAGCGTCGGCAACGCGAAACGCGGATGCAATGCCGTGTCACGAAGATTGAGCCAGTAGACGCCTGGCCTGGAACCGTCCGGCGCGGGTTGATAGTAATAGCCTGTAGGCGCCGAGTTCTGGCTGAACTCGGGCACAGGTCGCACCTCCACCGGATGCTTCGGCATTGTCGAGAACCAGTCGGGCATCGCGACCTTAATCGCATCGATTTGTGCGCGTGCATCGGCGAGCAACGCGGCTTTGCCGTCGGCGTCGTTCGGATAGACAAAGCGCTCCTCGACATTGAGTTGCTGCATGCGCTCGCCCACTGAACCCTCGATGTAACCCTCGCCGCGCAACAGCGTGTCCATCTCGCTCGTGATGCGTTCAACTTCGTCGAGACCCGTCTGATGGACCTCTTCAGGGGAACGATCCGAGTCCGTCATGTGGCGAATCATGGCTTTGTATAAAGCTTCGCCGTTCGGCAGCCGCCAGATGCCGGCGTCGTGCGGCGCGGAGCCCCGAATCTCCGCGAGGTAAGCGGCAATGCGGCCGTATGCAGGTATCACGTCGTCGGAGACGATTTTCAGGGCACGCTCGGCATACGCTGCCGCGCCCTCGATGCCGGCCGCATCCAGCCGCTCGATGAATGATATGTAGATCGCGTTCTGCTCCGCCGGCGCGGCGACGAATGCCTCTACAACTGCCAGCGACTTCTCGACCACGAAATCCGGCGGAATCGCACCTTGCGACACAGCTTCGCGAACGTTTTCCAGCGCGCCATCGAGGGCGCCTTTCACGGCCGCCAACCTCACCAGGTACGCTTCGGCCTCTTCACTGTTGCTGACCGGCTGCTGCGTGTTGAGGAAGTTGGGAATATCGACCGTCGGTCCGGACAACTGATTGATCGTGTACGGCAGGTACCAGAATCCGAAGCCGTCGATCGTCGTGCCGTAATCGACGACACTCGCAGGCGCGAGAGCACCTTCGATCAGCGTGGTGACCACGGCATGCGTGCGGCGTCGCTCTGTACTCAAGGTCGCCGGGTCGATCGCCTGCATCCTGTCCAGCGCGGCCCCGATCTCCTCTCTGCGGCCCGTTTCGCCGAGAATCGAACGGCTCATGAGTCGATGCGCCGTGCGTGGGACCACCAGTTCGGACACACCGAACTTCGTTGCAAGCTCCGGCCTGTGATAGAAGAATGCCCGCGTCATGTCGTCGAGCACCCTGTCGAAAGTGGAATCGGGTGACTCGAGCGTTGCTGCATCGGCCTGCGCCTCGACATCGCCACCCGGTCCGCACCCGATCAGCAGGAAAAGTAAGCTCGCTGTTGCCGCAGCTCTGAGTTGCATGTTCGATCCTTTTCTTTTTTGTAAGTGTACGACCGGCCTACGAGGAGTAGATTCGCTTCATCAA
>DAOWGY010000016.1 GCA_030641695.1 Gammaproteobacteria bacterium | reverse complement strand
TAGCTCTAAATACGGAAAAAAAGAAAGAATCGTACGGAAAAATCGGCGTAACCTGTCAAATACTATTAACTTGCTCGTACGGAGAGACGCCATGATTCCCGCTACAGCCAGCCCCGCTGCCGATATTGTTATTCCCGATGGCGTCAGTCTGACGGTCGACTCTATCTTGAGCATCGCGCGCGACCCGTCTCGCCAGATTGAGCTGACACCCGAGATTCGGCAGCGTGTGATCGCCTCGCGTCAATTGCTTGATAAATTCGTCGATTCCGGCCGCATCATTTATGGCGTAACGACGAGTGTCGGCGGATTCGTCAACTGGCTGGTTCCGCCGTCTCATGCTGAAGAGACGCAGAACAACATCATGCGCTCGGTGCAGAGTAATTGCGGCCCCCATCTTGACGATCACTACGTTCGTGCTGCGATGCTCGCCCGAATAAATTCACTCGGCCGCGGTTACTCGGCAATCTCTATCGAAAATCTCGACAAATACGTTGCGATGTACAACAACGGCGTTCTGCCGTGCATCCCCGAGAAAGGCTCACTTGGCACCAGTGGCGACCTCGGGCCGTTGGCATGTATCGGTCTCGTGGGCACCGGTCAGTGGCGCGCGAAGTACGAAGGCGAAATCATGCCCGGGGCGGAAGCCTTGAAGAAAGCCGGCATAAAACCGATGAAACTCAGTTACAAGGAAGGACTGGCACTCATTAACGGCACGTCAGTGATGACTGCCGTCGCCGCCTGCCTTGTTGCAGAAAGCAAGAGCCTGATCAAGGCCTACACGCTCGCAAGCTGCATGAGCCTTGAAGTACACAAGGCGAAAATCATGCCGTTTCACCCTGCGGCGCACCGCCAAAAACCGCATCCCGGGCAAGGGAAGATCGCGGAATGCATCTACAAGACGCTCGGTGATAGCAAGATGATCGTTCAGGACGAGGAAATAGAGCAGTGGCTTGGAAAACTCGCCAGCGACCAACCGACGGGTCTCGACGAACAAATCGAAGACGTCTATTCGCTCCGCGCCACGCCGCAGATTCTGGGACCGGTAGTGGACACCACACTTTTCGTGCAACAAACCGTCGAAACCGAGGTTAATTCGTCGAACGATAATCCACTAATCGTCGTCGAGGACGGCGAAGCCGTGCACAACGCCAATTTTCATGGCCAGTACATATCGAACGCCATGGATCAACTGGCGATCGTGCTCGTGAATATGTGCAATCTTTCAGACCGTCGCAACAATCGACTGCTGCATCCCAAGTTGAACGGCAACCTCCCGCCGTTCCTCGTCAAGGAGAACGCAGGGGTTCGCATGGGGCTTATGGGCGGCCAGTTCCTGGCGACCTCGCTGACTGCCGAGATTCGCCAGATGTGCATGCCGATGTCGATACAGTCTCTGCCATCAACCGGCGATTTCCAGGATCACGTCAGCTTCGGGCTGGTTGCGGCTCGCAGGACGCGGGACATTCTTGACAATGCCCGTCATATCCTTGCTTTTGAGTTGATCTGTGCTTGCCAGGCAGCGGACCTGCGTGGTATCGATCAGCTGAGTTCGGCAACCCGCGAACTGCATGGCATGGTACGGCAACGCGTCCCGTACCTTGATCACGATGAGCCCACAACCGATTACATCGAGTCGATTGCGGCGATGTTCGCAAATGGTGATTTTCTCCAGGCAGTGCCGCAGGAGGTCGATGCCTACAACTGGTAGAGGACCCGGACCCATGTCTGCAATTCGTGCAGCCTACCTCGAGCGCACTCAATCGAGCGCCGGCCTTTATGCACAGGCGACCTCCCTGATGCCGGGTGGCACCTCGCGTCAGGCATCGTTCTGGGCACCCTATCCCCTGACGATCAAGCGTGGCGCGGGACCCCGCTTTTGGGATGTCGACGGTCACGAATACCTCGACCTGATCAACAATTACACGGCGATGGTGCACGGACACGCCTACCCACCGATTGTCGAGGCGGCGCGCAAACAGATTGGCGACGGGACCGGATGGGCTGCGGCCAACGAACCACAGGGCCGCCTGGCTGCATTGATTATCGATCGAGTACCGGCCATTGAGCGGGTCCGCTTCACCAACTCCGGGTCCGAGGCCGGCGCACT
>DAOWGY010000262.1 GCA_030641695.1 Gammaproteobacteria bacterium | reverse complement strand
GGACGGAACTTGTCCTTGATATCGCCAGAGTCCTTCGAGCGTTGATCCTTGTTCTCGATCAGGAGGCCGATCGGCGTACCGGTCGTCAGACCTTCAAAGACACCAGAGAGTATTTGCACCTGGTCGGGTTCGTTACGCTGAGTGGTGTGGCGCGAGCGGCCGGGCCGGCGCCGGTCCAGGTCCGCCTGGATATCCGACTCGTCCAGCGGCATGCCTGGCGGGCAGCCGTCCACGATGCAGCCGAGCGCACGCCCGTGGCTCTCACCAAACGTCGTAACGACAAATAATGTTCCGAAACTGTTACCCGACACCCTGCATATCCCTGGCCGTCAGCAAAAACACACCCTGCCCGCCATGCTCGAACGTGAGCCAGACAAATGCAACATCCGGATAAGCTTTTTCCAGTGCCGCCTGGCTGTTGCCGACCTCGCAGACCAGTATTCCATCGTCAGACAGAAAACGCGACGCATCATGCAGGATCGCCCTCACTGAATCCAGACCGTCGTCGCCGGCGGCGAGGCCAAGCTCCGGCTCGTGCCGATACTCGTTCGCCAGTGCGTCCATATCCTCAAGATCAACGTACGGCGGGTTGCTGATGATGAGGTCGTAGGAGCGATCGCCGAGATTGTCGAAAAAGCTCGATTCGACGAGCCGCACCCGGTCGCCAACGCCGTGCCGCTCAATATTAATAGCCGCCACGTCCAGCGCATCGGGCGAGATATCCACGGCGTCTACGGTCGCGGCGGGATACGCTTTCGCCAGCGCGATCGCGATGCAGCCGCTGCCGGTGCCGAGGTCAACAATAGAGCGGACATCGCCCGGCTGCACCCATGGCTCGAAGCGCCCGTTGATCAATTCTGCGATTGGTGATCGCGGGATCAGCACACGCTCATCGACGTAGAACGGCAGCCCCGCGAACCAGGCCTCGTTGACGAGATAGCCGACCGGCACATGGTCGCGAATGCGGCGCTCGACGAGGGCGTCGACTTCCGACGTACGCCGGGCATCGACCGGCCGCGAATAGACCGCAGTTGCATCGTCATGAGACAGGCCGAGATGCGCGAACACCAGCCACGCCGCCTCGTCCGTCGGATTATCCGTACCGTGGCCGTAGCTGAGGTCGGCATCAGCAAAGCGCTCGGCGCTGCGCCGTATCAGCTGCTCGACCGTCATGGCTCGCTCGTCGTTGACCATCGTTTCTCAGTGTCCCCTTGCGTCGGCGAATCAGGAACCCATCTTATATTCCCACACGGCTGCTGTAGAATCGCGCGGGCATGCAGATTGATCCTGGGAAATGAGACCACAAAACTTCATTATTGCTTTTGTCGCAGGCACGGCCATTGCCGCCGGCCTGCTATTCGGACTCAATCTGGTCGGCGAGGATCCAGTACCAGTTCGGGCGACCGTGTTGCCAGCGGGCAACGAGCTGCCGGAATTCTCGCTGCTGAATCAGGACGGCGCTGCAATCGACCGTCGCGTTTTCGAGGGTCAATGGGATCTCGTGTTTTTTGGCTTCACACATTGCCCCGACGTCTGCCCGACGACGATGGCATTGCTCGGGCAGGTCCGGGAGCAGCTCGCCGCGCAGGCTCAGGACCCGCTACCGCGCATTGTGCTCGTCAGTGTGGATCCGGAACGCGATACGCCCGAGGCGATCGGAAAATACGTCGACTATTTTGGCGAGGGCAATCTCGGCATCACGGGCGACCTCGATGAAATTCGCAAATTGACCGGTGAACTCGGTATCTATTTCGCAAAAATCGAGACGGACAATGACAACTACTCGGTCGACCACTCCACTGTCGTACTCGTTTTCAATCCGCAGGGTCGTTTTCGTGCGCTTTTCAGTGCGCCACACAGCGTCGACAACTTCGTCCACGACCTGCCGTTGATCATGGCGATGCCGTAATGCGACGACACCTGTTATTGGCACCGCTGCTCATCATTGCTGCTTGCAGCGAGCCGCAAGGTCCGCCGGTGGTCGCCAGCGGTATCGTTGTGACGGCGCCGGCGCCCGATATGACGATGGCTGCCGCCTACCTGGAGATTGCCAACCGCTCCGGCGAGGCTATTCGCATCACGCGCGTCACGAGCCCGCAGTACTCATCCGTTGCAATGCACGAGACGACGATCGACGATGGTATCGCGCGAATGCGCAAGATTGCCGCACTCGATATTGCCGATGGTGAAACAGTGATATTCGAGCGCGGCGGAAAACACCTGATGCTGATGCACCCCAACGGCACACCGGACATCGTTACTTTGAACTTCTATTCCGGCGAGCTGTTGCTATTGAGTGTCAGCACCGAATTTGCCGCCACCGCGAACTGATCAATCATGTTGTCACGCCTGTTTGTCTTCCTGCAGTACCTGTTGCCGAAATTCTGGCTGACGTCGCTCGTCTATCACGTGGCCCGAATCCGGGTGGTCGCCGTCAAGAACGCACTGATAAGAGGCTTTCTGAAGCTGTATGACGTCAATCTCGATGAGGTTCGGCTCGACGTTCCCGGCGATTTCGCGACATTCAACGACTTTTTCATTCGCGAACTCGGGGACGGCGCGCGTCCGGTCGACGGTGGCGCCGGTTCCTTCGTCTCGCCCGCTGACGGTACGCTGAGCCAGGCGGGCACCTTGCGCGGTGACCGCTTGCTACAGGCCAAGGGGCTCGACTACACGCTCGCCGACCTGCTCGCCGCCGATCTCGATAAAGTCGGCGCGTTTACGGATGGCGTTTTCGCAGCTATCTATCTTGCACCCTATGACTACCATCGTGTGCATGCACCGATGGATGGCGAGCTCGTCGCCGCACATTACGTGCCTGGCGACCTGTTCAGTGTCAATAATGCGACCGCCTCGCATGTACCGGGGATATATACCCGCAATGAGAGACTCAATCTGCACTTCAATACGGCACACGGGCCGCTGACACTGATTATGGTCGGCGCATTGAACGTCGGCAGCATATCCACACCCTGGAGCGGCGAGATCAGGCCGCGCAAATCCGGTGTCGTCGAGCTGCTCGACCTGTCGGCGCAGCCATGCGATGTGAAAAAAGGCGACCTGCTCGGCTGGTTCAACATGGGCTCGACCGTCATCGTGTTGCTGCCGAAAGCGACCTGCCAATGGCGGCCGGACTTCGCTGCAGGGGTCACGACCAGGATGGGAGAGGCGATCGGCGATTTCGCGGATCCTGTGCAGTGAGCTGGCGGCCGTCCTCCGGCGCATCCGTTGCACAAAAACGTGCCAGCATGCTCGAGCATGCCCGGGCATTCTTCAAAAGTCGTAGCGTGCTGGAGGTCGATACGCCGGCACTCGGCCGATACGCCGTGAGCGATCCTCAGATCGAAGGTCACCGGGTCAGGACTGGCACCGGCCGGGAGCTTTATCTGCAGACATCGCCCGAGTCTTTCATGAAGCGCCTGCTCGCGGACGGCTACCCCGATATCTATGCCATATGCCGCGTGTTTCGTGACGGCGAGGCGGGAAGACTCCATCAGCCGGAATTCACGATGGTGGAATGGTACCGGCAGGGTTACGAACTCGATGCGATCGTCGCTGAGACGGTTGCTTTCATCGCCGATGTGCTCGGGCGGCCCGAACTTCAGAACGCTGTCGAGGATTACGATTACCACGACGCGATGAAGCGCTTTGCCGGCATCGCACCATCGACGGCCACGATTGACGACCTTGCCGATGCGTCGAGTGCGGACTCTCATCTTCGCGAGACACTCGGCGATGACACAGAAGCCTGGCTCGACCTGCTACTGAGCACACGGGTGGCTGAGACCTTTGCAGCAGATCGGCTGACCGTTTTGCGACACTACCCGGTCGAGCAGGCGGCGCTGGCGCGCACCTGCCCCGCAGACCCTTCGCTCGCCGACCGTTTTGAAGTTTTTTATGGCTGTACGGAATTGGCGAACGGCTACGTCGAGCTTATCGATGTAGCAGAGCAACAACGCCGCATCCAGACCGACCTGCAAAAACGCCGTACATCGGGACGACATGACAATGCGGCGGACGAGCACTTGCTCGGGGCGCTCGAGGCCGGCCTGCCTGAGTGTGCCGGCGTCGCGGTGGGTTTCGAGCGATTGTTGATGATCGCGACCGGTAATGACGATATCCGCGACGTTGTCACTTTTGCATTCGAGGAATAAGGACGGCTAATACACCATGCCGGATTACGCTCTTCTGAACTCGCAGGCCGACGCGTTGTTGCGCGACGAACCTGATGCGCTCGCAAGCGCCGCCAATTTTGTCGCCCTGCTCTATAACGCGCTCGACGACATCAACTGGCTCGGAATCTATGTGTTACGCGGCGATGAACTTGTACTGGGACCGTTCCAGGGACAGCCCGCGTGCGTCCACATCTCGATGGGCAGTGGCGTTTGTGGCACAGCGGCGGAGTCGCTCGAGACTCAGTGCGTGCGGGACGTGCACGAATTTCCGGGCCATATCGTGTGCGATGCTGCGTCACGATCGGAGATCGTCGTGCCTCTGATCGTCAACGGCAGTCTTGTCGGTGTGCTCGACATCGACAGCCCGTCTATCGATCGCTTCAGCGCAAGCGATCAGACGGGCATCGAATTGTTGTGTAAGATTTTCTGCGCCCTGCAGTCGGGCCGCGATAAATTTATTTGATTCTGCTCACATATTCTTTCGAACGAGTATCGACCTTGATCACCTCGCCCTGTTCGACGAACAGGGGCACGCGCACGACCGCGCCCGTGGATAGTGTCGCTGGTTTGACGCCGCCGCTCGCAGTATCTCCTTTGACACCCGGATCCGTCGCGACGATCTCGAGTTCGACGAAGTTCGGCGGCTCGACGATTATCGGCGTGTTGTTCCAAAGCGTAATCCCGCAGATATCGCCGTCGCGGAGCCAATCTTTTGCGCCGCTCACTGCTTTCTCATCGGCGGCAAATTGCTCGAACGTATCCGCGACCATGAAATGCCAGAACTCGCCGTCCGCATAGAGGTACTGCATCTCGGTTTGCAGGACATCCGCAGCCTCGACGCTTTCGCCCGATTTGAAGGTCTTATCGACGACCTTGCCGGTTTTGAGGTTCTTGATCCGGACCCGGTTGAATGCCTGGCCTTTGCCAGGCTTCACGAACTCGTTTTCTACGATTACGCAGGGGGCGTTATCGATCAGGATCCTGAGCCCTGAGCGAAATTCATTGGTCTTGTAGCTGGCCATTTATCAATCCGGCGATTTCGGCGACGCCGTATTCTACATAAGTATTGGCAAGGCCGTCATTGCTGTTGGAGCGCTTGTTGGTCACGACGACCT
>DAOWGY010000273.1 GCA_030641695.1 Gammaproteobacteria bacterium | reverse complement strand
GATCGCGAGGATTCGGAACTTCGCGGTTTTGCCGGTGTCGACCGCAATAGGCTTATAATTCCCCGTTCACCGGCGATTCAGACGACATGCCGTAGCATTGGCTGCGACAATCAGTCATTCGAGGCACGTAATTGATGATCAAGAAAACCCTGTTTCTCAGCGCCAGCCTGTTGTTGATTGCGAGTTCGACAAGCTGGGCCGCGCTTCCCGCAATGCTCGACGACCAGGAATTGCCGAGCCTTGCGCCGCTCGTCGAAAAAGTATCCCCGGCTGTCGTCAATATTCGGGTCAGCCAGACGATCAATACCCGGAACCCTTTCGGCGATGACGCGTTTCGTCGCTTCTTTGGAATACCCGATGGCCAAGGCGGCACGCGCGAAGTTGCGAGCGCAGGATCCGGTGTGATCGTCGACGCCGAGAACGGCTACATCATCACCAATCACCACGTTGTTGCAAACGCTGACGAGATTCAGATCTCGACGATGGATGGCAAGATTTTCGACGCCGATGTCGTCGGCTCGGACGCGGCCACGGACATCGCCGTCATCAAGGTCGACGCCAGTGGTTTGACCGACATGCCCATCGGCGACTCTGAAGGTGTTCGCGTCGGTGACTTCGTGCTGGCGATCGGCAATCCGTTCGGTCTGGGTCACACGGTGACATCCGGTATCGTCAGCGCGCTCGGTCGCTCGGGCATCAGTCGGGACGGTTATGAAGACTTCATTCAGACTGACGCGTCAATCAATCCCGGAAACTCGGGCGGCGCGCTGGTCAATCTGCGTGGCGAACTGGTCGGCATCAACTCGGCCATCATCAGCCGCACGGGCGGCAACGTCGGCATCGGCTTCGCTGTGCCCACCGAGATCGCGAGCTCGATCATGCGCCAGATTCTCGATTTCGGCGAGGTGCGCCGCGGCCTGCTCGGCGTTTCGATTCAGACCATCGACGCAGAAGTCGCGAAAGCACTGGAAGCCACGGTGTCCAGCGGCGCGCTGATTACGCGAGTGGAATCGGGCTCTGCTGCGGAGCAGGCCGGATTGCAGGTCGATGACATCATCATCGAGGTCAATGACAAAAAGATCGGCGGCGCCGCCGAACTCAGAAATACCATCGGGCTAATGCGCTCGGGCGATCAAATCGATATCAAATACGTCCGTGGCGACGCAACGCACACCGCGAGTACCGCGCTCGGCCAACAGCAAGCGACTGCCAGCGTGGGATCGGAAATCCACCCCGGACTGGTCGGCGCGGAATTTGCCGAGAATTCGACGACCAGCGAGGGTGGTGTTCAGGTCACGGCCGTCGAACCCGGCAGCCCGGCCGCACAGCGCGGACTGCGGGCCGGTGACATCATAACCGCCGTCAATCGCCGCCCGGTAAGATCTCTTGCCGAACTCAACGAGATTGCAGGCAGTAACCGCATCCTGTTCCTGCTCGTCGAGCGTGGCGAGCGGGCATTGATGCTGCAGGTGCGTTGATTGAACAGAAAAGGAGTCGGAGCCTTTTTTCTTGCGCAACTTCTTTGCGATCAGTAAGGTCGAAGCCTTATCTGAAGTGATTTCCAGACAAGGGATTGCGCTCCGACGATGACGCTACGACTGGTCTCCCTGAAGCTTATTGCCGGCACTATCGCCGCGATTTTCCTGCTGCTTCACGGCCAGTCTGCTGCGAGCGCCGAAATCGACACTCAGCGCGAGCTGTTTCGCCAGGTCTACGAGAGCGTCGAACGCGGCAACTGGACCGCCGTCGACGCGCTCAGCGACAAGGAGCGCCGTCTGCTGCAGCGCTACGTGTTGTGGCCGGACCTGCGTGCCTCGTGGTTCCGGGCGGAGATCCGTACGGCGGATCACGAGGCGATAGATGCCTTCCTCGATCATCACGGAACATTAAAGCCCGCCCGTGAACTCCGCTACCGCTACGCGCTTCATCTCGCCAAAGCCGGCAAACTCGAAGAGTTCCTGAATATTTACCAGGCCTATTACCAGGGCCTCGAAATCGCCAGGCTCGATTGCATCGCGCTGCATGCCGAACTCGACGCCGGCCGCGGGGATCGCATCATCAATCGTGCCCGGGTCCTGTGGCTAACCGGCACGAGTCAGGCTGAAGAATGCGACTCGGTCTTCGAGTACTTGCGCGCACAGAATTTGCTGGACGACGACGATTACCGTGCGCGCTACGCGCTCGCAATCGACGCACGAGAATTTACTCGGGCACGCTGGCTTGCCCGCTCGCTCGACCAATCGCTCCTGGACCAGGCAGGTCTGTGGCTGCAGGCGCAATCGAACCCCGAGCGATTCATCAAAACACACGGACCACGAGCAAGCGATGAGTTCACGCGACAGCGGCTCGCTTATGCCGTCGAGCGCGTCACATTCGCCGATCCGGAGAAAGCGCTCGAACTCTGGAAATCTATCGAGGACGCACACACGTTCTCTCCCGATCTAAGGCACGCGACACTGCGGCATATCGCTCTCTGGACAGCGCGGGACGATCTCCCCGGCGCCTACGAATTACTGACGAGCCTGCCGCTTCCCGAGCAGGACGAAGAAGTCATGCGCTGGCGAGCACGTACCAGCCTGCGTCACGAGCAATGGACCGACCTGCTGAATGACGTTGCAATGATGACGGCAGACGAACGCGACTCCGAACAGTGGCAATACTGGCGCGCAGTGGCGTTGCAGCGCATTGGAAATTTGGTCTCAGCACACAGCATTTGGGAGACCCTGGCGAACGAGCGCAGCTACTACGGCTTCCTCGCGGCGGATGAACTCGGCATCACGTACTCATTCGAACACGACACACTCGAAGCTAATGCCACAATGATCGACAAGATGGCGGCGCGCGAGGACCTGGTCCGGGCCAGGGAATTGTTTCTGGTCGGCCTCGACGGCCGCGGCCGCTCCGAATGGGATGCGGTCATTGCTTATTTTTCGCCCGAGGAGAAGTTGCAGGCCGCCGTTCTTGCCGGTCGCTGGGGCTGGCACTCACGCGCGATTTCGACAGCGGCAAGCATCGGTCATTATGACGATCTGACATTGCGTTATCCGCTGCCGTTCAGACAATCTTTCGAGCAACATTCATCGACAGCCAGCATTCCGGCTACCTGGGCGCTTGGCGTCGCGCGCAGTGAGAGCCTGTTCATGCGCGACGCACGCTCGAGCGCAGGCGCCATCGGACTGATGCAACTCATGCCGTCTACAGGTCGCAAGGTGGCACGCGAGATCAAACTGCCCTACTCCGGCCTTGACACACTGACGGACCCGCACAAGAACATCCGTCTCGGTACGACGTACCTGGGCAATATGGCCGAACGCTATGACGGCAACCGCGTGCTCGCGACGGCCGCTTACAATGCCGGGCCGCATCGTGTCGACCGCTGGCTGCCCGAGTCAGGTGTCATCGATGCCCGCGTCTGGATCGAGAACATCCCGTTCAACGAGACCCGCAAGTACGTACGACGTGTCATGGCTGCCGAGACCATTTTCCACTGGCGCCTGACGGGCGAGGTACGACGCTTGTCCGATGAATTGCCGGTCGTGCAGTCGCCACCCGAGGATCAACAACTCGCGCGCAGGTGACAGGGGCTCCTATGCACTTGCCAGTGCATCGAGACGAGCATCCCGCTCCAGCTTCTTCAACTTCGATATTGATTTCGCCTCCGAATAAAAACACGCGAGGTCGAAGTCACACTCCGCGAAAAGCGCACGAAACGCCGGCACACGGCCGTCGTAGATCGTCATGAGCAGTAGTCGAGCGTTATTGAGTTCGCTGCTCAACCAGTGATTGTTCGTGCGCCCAGCGGCCTCGAGCGCGGCACGCACGTCCGCGGATAATTGCGCGAGCCGTGATGCTTTGAGTCGGCGCATCGTCTCCAGATCGATATCCCGGCTGTAGTAGTCGCCGAGATCCTCACGCGCAGCACTGACGAGGTCGACGAGTTGCCGATGCTGCTCCTTGCGCGCCCGGTACCGACTCATGTCACCTTGCATGCCGTTCGAATCCAGCCAGCGCTCGATACCGATCTCCTCAACGGCGGTAGCAAACGATTCATTGAACCCGGTGTCGTCCTTTATATAGAGGACCTGGTGCGCAAGTTCGTGAAACAGGGTAGATACGAGATGAATGTCATCCCAATACATCATCGTGTTCAGGACCGGGTCGTCGAAATTGCCGAGCGTCGAATACGCAGGCACACCGCCGACTGCGACGTCAAATCCCTTCCCTTTGAGTTTACCCGCTTCCTTGTTGGCCGCCTGTTCCGAAAAGTAGCCGCGATAGCTGACGCAACCGACGACCGGATAACACCAGTCGCGCGCAGCCAGCGAAAATTCCGGAGCTGCAAACACGTTCCAGACGACATAGTCGCGCTCGAGGTCGGAGTAGGTCCGATAGCTTTTGTTATCGGGCAATGCCAGTTCGTCGACAGAAAACTGCCGTGCCTCCTGCACGAGTTTCAGTTTGCGGCTCAGGTCTTGCGGCGTTTCCGGGCTTTGCAAAAGCTCCTCGATAGGCTCTCTCTTGCCAAGCACCTCCATCTGCCCACGCGTTGCCTGCACGTAATAGCAGCCTGACAGGGTGGCGAGCATACCGATAGAAACGAGAAGTTTTGGAGAGAAGTACAAATTCACTGGCGGCGCACAAGGGTCCGTTTGCTAGAATCGTGCGATGCAAGTGTACCTCGTCGGTGGCGCTGTTCGTGACGAACAGCTTGGAATCCCAGTAAATGAGCGGGATTGGTGCGTCGTGGGAGCGACGCCCGAGCAGCTCAGGAACGCGGGTTACAAGCAGGTCGGCAAGGACTTCCCGGTGTTCCTGCACCCGGAGACCGGCGAGGAATACGCACTGGCCCGTACCGAGCGTAAGACCGCGGCCGGTTACCATGGCTTCGAATTCCACACCTCACCTGACGTCACGATCGAAGACGATCTCGGACGGCGCGACCTGACGATCAACGCGATCGCGAAGGACACCGACGGCAACATCGTGGATCCGTTCGATGGTCTGAACGACATCGAGGACCGCACGCTGCGCCACGTATCCGATGCGTTTATCGAAGATCCGGTCCGCATTCTGCGCGTCGCCCGATTCGCTGCCCGATTCTCCGAGCAGGGCTTTGAGATCGCCGCAGAAACCATGCAACTGATGCGAACAATGGTCGAAGACGGCGAGGTCGATGCATTGGTGCCGGATCGCGTGTGGAAAGAAACGGAAGCAGCACTCGCCGGCGCCAACAGTCGTGTGTTCTTCGAGACGCTCAGGGAATGCGGTGCATTGCGCGTTCTGTTTCCGGAGGTCGACGCACTCTTCGGCATCCCGCAACCTGAAAAATGGCACCCGGAAATCGACACCGGAGTCCACGTCATGATGGTGCTCGACCAGGCCGAGAAGCTGTCAACGGATCTCGAGGTGCGGTTCGCGGCGCTCGTGCACGACCTTGGCAAGGCGACGACCGACAAGCGCAAATTGCCGAGTCATGCCGGTCACGAACAACGCGGCATCAAACTGATTCGCGGCCTCTCGAAACGCTTGCCCGTACCGAAAGCCTGCCGTGATCTGGGCGTCCTGGTATCCGAGTTCCACACGCATTGCCACCGCGCGTATGATCTGCGCGCCTCGACGATCCTGCGTGTGCTCGAGTCGACCGATGCGTTTCGCCGCCCGGAGAGATTCGAGCTGTTTCTGATTGCCTGCGAGGCTGACGCGCGTGGCCGCAAGGGCCTCGAGGACCGCGACTACTCACAGGCCGAGCTGTTTCGCGGCGCGTTCGAGGCAGCAACAAACGTCGACACGGCAAGTATTGCAGCCCAAGAGGAAGGTGATGCGATCCCGGCAGCGATTAGCAGCGCGCGGCTTGCCGCCGTCAAGGCGTTCCGGGCAACGTTTCAGGTCCCGCCGTAGAAATACAGGTACACGGAAAACACGGTAACTTCACCGTAGACATCGGAATCGTCATAGCCGAGCCCGAATTCGATGTCATTGCGCTCGCCGATCGGCGTCAGGAACCGCACGGAATATGAGTTGGTCCTGGCACCGGCAACAGCACCTTGCCACTGCGCAATGTCGAATTCCAGGCGCTTCAGCCCGAAGTCGAATCCCAGTCCGATGTTGGCCCGGTAGTCGACCAGCGAATTGATCAGGCTCAGGCGCGATACCGAGATGATGTTGACGATGTCGCGATTGGGGTCGAGGCGCAGATTTACGCTGTAGTCGTAGGCGATGCCTTTGACACGCAGGTCTACGGTGTCCGTCAGATCGATGCGTGCGCCGATGCCGATGCCGTTGGCATCGAACTTGATCCTGCGCCGCGGAAATATATCGAAGTCCGGCAATTGCAATTCGAAATCCCGGAACTCGTAGTCGAGACTCAGGGATCCCCTGTCGCCACGGAAATAAAGCGAGGCCCGCACGTCTTTCGAATCCAGGATGCTGTCGTCACCCCAATACGCGACACCGATGCGAACACCGGCCGGATCGAAAAAATAATCGATGCCGACGTCCGCGTACCAGGTCTCGAGATCCTCACGAATCGCGACATCGACCGCACTGTGCGCGATGCCACCAGACAACCAGGTGTCCTCGCCGATGGCGACGTCGCCAAACAGTGCCGCCGCCAAACCGTCGGCTGAGTCTCCTTCCAGGCCAGCCGCGATCACAAACTCACCAGCCGCCCAGCTGTTGCCCGACAGGAGCAACAGAATCAGATACCTAAACCAGCACATAGAGAATTACTGCGGCCAGGACGAGTCGATACAGCGCAAATGGTAACAGGCCGATGCGGCTCACGAAGCGCATGAAAAAGTCGATGCTCGCGTACGCGACCACTGCCGATACGAGCGCAGCTATCGCCAACTGCAGCCACGCAACCGGCTCGTCTCCGACAATCAGCCCGCCCATCTCGTAAATCGATGCCAGCAGGATGACCGGCACGGACAGCAGAAATGAATACCGCGCCGCGTCGCGGCGATCGAAGCCCAGTATGCGCGCGGCCGAAATCGTCACACCCGAGCGTGACGTTCCTGGCACGAGCGCCAGTGCCTGCGCACAACCGATGACGATGGCATCACGCAACGTGACGTCTGCGACATTTCTTTCGCGTCGCCCGAAACGGTCCGCCAGCACCATGACGATGGCATAGCCCGCCAACGTAAACACGATCACGGTCGGACTCCTGAGATTGGCCTCGATCCAGCCAGCGAGCGCAAGTCCGGCGGCAGCGGCCGGCACCGTACCGATACCGATAGCCAGCGCAATTCGGGATTCGGGTGTCTGCATTGTGAAAGTCAGCAACTGACCGCTGCCCCGCAACAGGGCGACGATGTCGTTGCGGAAAAACACACAAACTGCGATCAGCGACCCGAAATGCACGGCAACGTCGAACGCGAGGCCCTGATCACTCCAACCGGCAGCCGATGGCACCAGGACGAGATGACCGGAACTCGAGATCGGCAGGAACTCCGTCAGCCCCTGTACGATGGCGAGCACAATGACCTGCAACCAGGTCATTGCTTATCTCTGTCCGTTGTCCTTCGAGTCATAGGGTGTGTGTCCTGTCGGCCGAACCGAATGCGTCCAGGCCGGGTATGGTGTCACGGACCAGGCCGACGCACTTGACGTTTTCGCCCATCTCTCCGGGCAGGGTCAACATTTTGATCTGCCCAGACATTTCAAGCTGTGACTCGAGTGGCAACCCGGCAATGTCACGGAGTTCCTCATCCAGGCCGCCACCCAGCAGAAATTGTGACTGACTGACGTAACCTGCCACTTCGAGGCCCGCGTCGACCGCGGCGGTGGCGACGGCCGTGAAATCCACCCATGCCGTCAGATCCTGAATGCCCGGCAGGATCAGGGGATCGCTGTGAACGCGATGGCGAAAATGGCAGCGCAGCCACCCTTCATTGCGGTCGCTCGCGTAATACTCCCGTCGGCTGACGCCATAATCGAACAGCAACGCGATACCTTGCCCGAGCGTGGCGGCCATATCACGGACCCAGGCTGGCGCAGACAGGGACACTTCGGAAATGAACCCTTCGGGCAGCGATGCGCCAATATCCTGCTCGATAGCCTCGACCGCCATCGCCAGAACCTCGGGTGCCGGCTCATCGACGAATACGAATTCATCGCCTTCAACGGTAACGCGCAACTGGCGCACACCGTCTTCCCTGCGCAGAAACCGCTCCACGGGCAGTGCATCGAGAACTTCGTTGGCGATGATCACGCCATGGTGAGAGTCCGGCATCCTGTCGAGCCAGACGACCCGATCGACGAATTCCGGAAGCTCATCATGCAACAGGCGCTGCTGCCGCTCGCGGAGATCCGCCGACACCTCGATAATGCGGTACTCGCGCGGCAACGCGTCGTGTCGCGACAGCGCTCGCAGCAAATCCACGGCCAGCTTGCCGCTACCCGCGCCAAATTCGAGCAGTGATGCGTCGTCAACTTGCCTGATAATCCCGGCGCATTGCCTCGCCAGCACGTTGCCGAACAGCGTCGAAATCTCCGGCGCTGTTACGAAATCGCCGTCGGCGCCGAACTTCCGCGCGCCGGCACTGTAGTAGCCCAGGCCGGGCGCATACAGCGCATAGTGCATGAACTCCGCGAAGCTGATACTGCCGCCAGCGTCCAGTACGCGCTCACGAATATACCTGGCGCATCGCGTACTGTGAGCAGCGCTATGCGCATCGGGCTGCGGCAATGAAAATCCGTGCTCGTGTTGCATGTAGTGTTCGAAGTCTTTCAGAATGACGCCTTTATAGCCTGACTCGCAAGAAATTGCTGTCTGCCGGAAATACTGCTTCGATACGACAATGACGAACAGACCCAATCTCGAAAATCGCGTCGCACTCGTTACGGGTGCGGCACGCCGCGTTGGCGCGGCGATCGCGTCACATTTACATGCGGCAGGCGCCCTTGTCGCGGTGCACTATCGCGGCTCGGCGGAACACGCCGACGCACTGGTCGCCAGTCTCAACGACGCTCGTCCGGGGTCGGCTGCTGCATTTCGGGCTGACCTGCTCGACACATCATCGATACCGCAATTCGTTGCCGACGTCCTGGGCTGGCAAGGGCGTCTCGACATTCTCGTCAATAATGCGTCGACGTTTTATGCGACGCCACTGGGCGAAATTACCGAAGCGCACTGGGACGACTTGCTGGGGATCAATCTCAAGGCGCCCCTGTTCCTGTCGCAGGCTGCGGCGCCCGCGCTTCGCGAAAGCCACGGCGCCATTGTCAATATCGTTGACATTCATGCGCAGCGCCCGCTCCGTGATCACCTCGTCTACGGCGCGGCGAAGGCCGGGCTCGCAATGCTGACGCGCTCACTCGCGAAAGATCTCGCGCCCGAGGTCCGCGTCAATGGCGTCGCTCCGGGCGCAATCCTGTGGCCGGAAAGTGATATGAGCGAGGCGACGAAGTCGTCGATCTTGCGGCAGGTGCCGCTCGAACGGGCGGGCGAACCCGATGACATTGCTGGCTGTGTGCTCTATCTCGCGCACGACGCGACCTATGTCACAGGACAGATCATTGCCGTAGACGGCGGCCGTTCGATCGGCTGGTAAGCGTTCAGAACGCGTCAGCAAACTCGCGTGATGGCGGACCGCGGCGGTCTAGCTGCAGCACATCCCGCTCAGCGCTGAGTTTGTTCTGCGTTCCCGGAACCGAGGCCGCTGGACAAGCACCCGTATCGAGATATGCGAGCGCCGCCTCGACATTCGGGTCAGTGTCGGCGCCGACCGCAATATTCAGGTCGTCGGTAGCCGCACAGTCGACCGGCAGTCCATCGAAGTAATCGCCGAAGTCGTTGGCGTTGAGCGTCTGGAACGCCGTTGGCCGAAGGATCTGCGCGCAGAACTCGAGCCCCACCTGGCCGACCGGTTTGCCGAACGTATCAGAGCCGATGACTGTAACCTCGACGTGCGGCTCCATGCCGTTGATAACCAGCTCGCTTGCCGAGGCGGTTCTACCGGTAGCGATTACAACAAGGCGTGACAAGCTGACTGAATTTCCCTGGCGCTCGAAGAACTCCGTTTTGTCGTTGGCGGGTGCGCGCAGCGCATTGAAAAGTGTCTTCGAGAAAATCAGGTTTTCGGCAACATCGCCGCCCAGAAAATCGCCCAGCAGTTCGGCCGTGCTGACGAGGCCGCCGCCGTTGTAGCGAAGGTCGATAATGACATCGTTCACGCCCTGCGCACGGAACATCGCAAGCGCGGTGTCCATCTCGGCGTTTGCCGTGCTAATGAACGTGGCCAGTTCCATATAACCGACTGGTGGACGAACGCCAGTCGGATCAATGATGATCCGCGATTGCGGTACCGGATCGATCGTGACGATGTCGTGAGCGATCGATACCGTGAATTCGTTGCCATTCGGTTCGCGCATCATGAAGTCGAGTGGCGAAGTGCTGAACACCACGCCAACGCCCTCGGCGGCCTGGATTTCGGCAATCGTACGGCCATTCAGTTCGAGAATGCGCTGGCCGCGAGCGAGCCCCGCACGATTCGCCGGGCTGTCGAAGAACACTCGGGTAAAACGCAAATCGTCTGCGGCGAGGAAACGGCTGCTGAAACCGAAGCCCTCGAATTTGCCCTCGCCGAAAAATGCCTGGTCGGCCTGGGCAGAATTGATGAAGCTGAAACGGTCGACCGGATTGTCAATGCCATCGTTGGGCGTCAAGTCCGGACTGAATGATGTAAGGAACAGGAGCAAGTCGTTCGGTGTTGCGAACTGATTGATGTCTACGTCTGCCGGCAACAGATCGTTCCAGAAATACCATTCACGCATGGCATCGAGTACGAATTGCTTCTGGCCATCGATGGAGCACGACGATACCGGGATACCCCCGTCACCGCTGCCGGAAGAACAGGCGCTGATGAATACCGCAATCAGCACTATGAATAACTTGCGCATATGTCTCCTGAAGGCCATGCAGCCAGCCAAGCAATACCGGTATTTTATCGAAAAGGACAACAGCAGAACCCGGAACCAGTGTCGCTTTTGACACACATCGAGGTCTTTTTGTTGCGCCTTTTTACAGAATAACGTCGCTGCGAGTTAAAGGATGACAGGCTGCGTCAAAATTTGCCCAATGACAGGAGATCGTCTTGCCGGTCTCCGGATGCAGGTGGTCTGGCGCAATCTCTGCGAGTGGCCGCAATACAAAGTTGTACTCGAGAATATCGCGCCTCGGCAACCGCAATGGCGGCTCGGAATCGATCAGATCGTCATACAGCAAGAGGTCGATATCGAGCGGTCGCGATGTGTGTCGTTGCGGGCCGCGTACACGACCCGCGAGCTCGTGAATTGCCTCGAACCGTTCGAGCAAATCGTGGGGCCCCTGCTCCGTGGTCAGTCGCACGACCATGTTCAGGAAATCGTCTCCGTCGAAACCCAACGCTGCGCTTTGGTAAATGGGCGACATCTCGAGTTCGCCGAACTGGCTGCGCAACTCCGAGATCGCGAGCCGCAGGTTGTCCTCGGCGTTCATGTTGCTGCCGAGACCCAGAAACACACAAGCCATCGGTCAGCTCCCGTCGGGCCGTTCGCCGCGCTCGATGATGACGCCGACATCTTTTGCGCCGCGGATCGCACCGGGCTTGTTGACTTTGACCTTCACCCACGGCACCCCGAACTCGTCGACGACGATGCCTGCAATCTTTTCAGCCAGTGTCTCGACGAGCTGGTACTCCGACTCCGCGACAAATTGTTGCACGCGCTTGGCGACGAGTTTGTAGTTGAGCGTATCGTCAACGCTGTCGCTCGCTGCTGCTTTGCGAATGTCCGCCGCCATGTCCAGGTCGATTACGACGGACTGGCGAATCTTGCGTTCCCACTCCCAGATACCGATAACGGTGTCGACTTTCAGATTGTGCAGAAAGATGATGTCCATACGATGTCGCTTCTAGTCCCTGGTTCCGGGCACAGCCAGCGAATCGAGCGGCCAGCGCGCCTGTGCCCGAATCTCGCTGATCGGAGTCGCGTCTGCAAGCCGCAACGCGCCGGCAATGGCGATCATCGCACCGTTGTCCGTGCAGTAGGCCATTCGTGGGTAGAAAACCCTGCCTGGAAACTGATCCGCAATTTCCTGGCGCAGCAGCTTGTTCGCGCCGACGCCGCCCGCAACGACGATGCGTTCAAGGCCCACGCTATTTGCGGCGCGTATTGCTTTCCTTACCAGCGTGTCGACCGCAGCACGCTGAAACGATGCAGCGATATCTGCACGGCAGGTCTCGATATCACCGCGCTCCGCGGCCTTCCGCACCTCGATCATCACAGCCGTCTTCAGGCCGCTGAAGCTGAAATCGTGTCCGGGGCGATTCAGCATCGGCCGAGGAAAATCGAACGCTCGCTCGTCGCCCGTTTCCGCCAATGCGGCCAGTGCGGGTCCGCCCGGATACCCCAGCCCGAGGAGTTTCGCGGTCTTGTCGAACGCCTCCCCAACCGCATCGTCGAGGGTCGTCCCCAGTAATTCGTAGTCACCGAGCGCGCGTACCGCGATCAGCATCGAATGCCCGCCGGAGACCAGCAGCGCGAGAAATGGAAACGCGGGTGGCTCGTCTTCCAGCATGGGCGCCAGCAGATGCCCTTCCATGTGGTGCACGGCAACCACCGGGCAGTTCCAGGCCAGGCCGAGGCCCGCCGCCATGCCGCCGCCGACCATCAGCGCCCCGACCAGGCCTGGACCGGCGGTGTAGGCGATCGCATCGGGCCGCTCGACCTCCGCTTCCGCAAGGACTTGCCGGATCAGCGGCAACAAGCAGCGAATATGATCGCGGGAGGCGATTTCCGGGACAACGCCGCCGTACACCGCGTGCAGGTCGATCTGGCTGTGCAGGGCCTCGGCCAGGAGCCCCCGCTCCGTGGAGTAAAGCGCGACGCCGGTCTCGTCGCAGCTGGTTTCTATGCCGAGGACGTTCATGACCGGCGGATGATACCGGACGTTGGAGCGCTTCTCGACGCGCGGCTTGTTGGAGCGCTTCTCGGACCGCGACCGGGAAAGCGCCTGAACGGGCCTCGCTGTCAACGCGGTTTGATTCGAGCGGCCCTGAGTCGCGCTCCGAGAAGCGCTCCAACAGCTTGCAGTTGCTGGTTTCGGAGGCTAAAATAGCTGGCTCTTTCCCGGCTAGAGCCGGGATTTATTTTGCCTGAAAGGAAGGCCTGATTTAGATGCCAAGTGTTCGCGTAAAAGAGAACGAGTATTTCGACGCTGCCCTGCGCCGCTTCAAGCGCGCCTGTGAGAAGGCCGGAGTCCTGACGGAGCTCCGTCGTCGCGAGTATTACGAGAAGCCGACCCAGGAGCGCAAGCGCAAGAAGGCGGCTGCCGTTAAGCGGCACCTGAAGCGCATTTCCCGCGAAGAAGCGAAGCGCAAGCGTCTTTACTAGTTTTCCCGGCTCCGCTCCCACGGGGCTCGTCAAATTTATCCCAGACAATGTCTCTAAAAGACACCATCACTGAGGACATGAAGTCAGCCATGAAGGCCGGTGCCAAGGACCGGCTCAAAGTGGTGCGTCTCATTCTCGCCGCTATCAAGCAGGTCGAAGTCGATACACGAGCCGAGCTCGACGACGCCGCGGTGCTCGGCGTGTTGGACAGGATGGTCAAGCAGAGGCGCGACTCAGTAGAACAATTCACGAAAGGTGACCGCAAGGACCTGGCCGATATCGAGCAGGCCGAAATCGCAGTGATCGAGGAATACCTGCCTGAACAGATGGACGATACCGAGATCGACGCGCTAATCAACGAGGTAATCTCGGCGACGGGCGCCGAGACTATTCGCGACATGGGCAAGGTCATGGGCGCGATCAAGGGAAGGGCGGCGGGACGCGCCGACATGGGTGCAGTCGGTGCAAGGGTCAAGTCGCGACTGGGCGCCTGAAAGCGCCGCTTTCGAGACTGGCGAATCATCGAGGATTCGCTATGCTTGGTCCAGAACCGGGCAACAAACCAACTTCCAAAAACAACAGGGCTTGTTGAGACCCGAAACCGCGGAGCTGGCGTTTAATCCACTATGGCCGGACTGATTCCCCAGGACTTCATCGACGACCTCGTTGCACGTGCCGACGTTGTCGAAGTCATCGGCCGCCGCGTGCAACTTAAAAAAGCGGGCCGTGAGTTCAAGGCCTGTTGCCCGTTTCACGAGGAAAAGACGCCCTCATTCACTGTTAGTCCTTCGAAGGGCTTCTACCACTGCTTCGGTTGCGGCGCTCACGGCACCGCTGTCGGCTTCCTCATGGACTTTGACCACATGAGTTTCGTCGAGGCGATCGAGACTCTCGCGAATTCCATGGGCGTCGAGGTGCCAAGAGACGAGTCCGACCGGCCAGCACAACGCTACGACGAACTCTTCGACCTGATGTCGCGCGTCGAGCGATTCTGGCAACAGGGCCTCCGCGACAATCAGTCCGCCGTGGATTATTTGCGCGGCCGCAGCATCGACGGCACTACGGCGAAGCGCTTTGGCCTCGGCTTTGCCGCCGACGGCTGGAGCACGGTGCTCGACAAGTTCGGCACGTCGCAAGAGGCTATCGACCGGCTGCTGGCGGCCGGCCTGATCATCCGCAAGGACAATGGCCGCCATTACGATCGCTTTCGCGACAGGATCGTATTCCCGATTCGCGATATTCGCGGCCGCTGCATCGGTTTCGGTGGTCGCACCATGGGTGACGGCGAGCCGAAGTACCTGAATTCGCCCGAGACCGTGTTGTTCCACAAGGGCCGCGAGCTCTACGGACTGCACGAAGCACGCCAGGCGCTGCGACAAATCGAACGCTTTGTAGTCGTCGAAGGTTATATGGACGTCGTCGCACTGGCGCGGCACGGCATCGACTTTTCGGTGGCAACACTGGGCACGGCAACGACTGACGATCATCTGAACCGCCTGTTCCGGCTGACGGAGAACATCGACTTTTGTTTCGACGGCGATCGCGCCGGCAAGCAGGCGGCGTGGCGCGCCCTCGAGACCGCTCTGCCCCATATTCGCGAAGGCCGCCAGGTGCATTTCGTGTTCCTGCCCGAGGGGCACGACCCGGATTCCTACGTCAGCGAGCACGGCTCCGACGCGTTTATGAAGGCGCTCGACAATGGTGTCGCGCTTTCGGACTACATAATTTCGGAACTCGCAGCAGACGTAGATCTCGACACGGTTGACGGGCGCGCACGACTGGCCGAATCAGCCCGGCCGCTGATCGCGAAAATTCCGCAGGGCATCTATCGTGAACTGCTCATCGAGTCACTCGCAAACACGGTGGGACTCTCGGCGGCCAAGCTCGAAAAGACACTTGGACGAGCCCACGGGGAAAACCCGCAACGGACAGCTGGCGCGCGGTTGTCGCTCGGTCGTTCGGCGTCGATATCGGCGGGCAAGCCCTCGGTCCTGCGACGCGCGATCACGTTGCTCCTGAACCACCCGGTAGCGGGCGGGCAGCTCGACGTCGAGAAGATTGCCGGCGTCAGTCGCCCCGGGATCGATCTGTTGCACGACCTCATTGAAACCGTGCAGAAGGAACCCAATATAACGACAGCCGGGTTGCTGGAGCGCTGGCGTCACGACGATCAGGGCCGACACCTGGGCAAGCTCGCCGCTATCGAGGTGCCCGAGGACGAAGACTTTGACCCGGTGGCCGAGCTTTCCGACTGTCTCGATCAGCTGGCCCTCGCAGGACGCCGTGAAAGAATTGATTTTCTTATTGAAAAACAAAGAGTTAATCCACTGGATGAGGATGAGAAAGCCGAGCTGAGGCAACTCAGTTAGGCCACGCATGCGGTGGATTTTTTGTAGATTGGACCCAGTCAAACCAGTATAATTGGTCGTTTGCATTTTTTACTTGGAGGTCGTTTCGTCTTGAGCGAAAAACGAGCAGTGATTGGCGGCAGCAAACAGGCCCAACAGCTGAAGGACCTGATCGCCCGTGGCAAGGAACAAGGCTACCTGACCTACTCTGAGGTCAATGACCACTTGCCGAATGACATCGTCGATCCTGAACAGATCGAAGACATCGTCAATATGATTAATGACATGGGCATCACGGTGCACGAGAAGGCGCCCGATGCCGAGTCGTTGCTGCTGTCTGACGCGGCGGTCTCAAATGACGACGATGCGGCCGAAGAAGCGGAAGCGGCGCTGGCAAGTGTCGATGCCGAATTCGGCCGTACTACCGACCCGGTACGTATGTACATGCGGGAGATGGGCACGGTCGAGTTGCTGACTCGTCAGGGTGAGATCGAAATCGCCAAGCGCATCGAAGACGGCCTCAACCAGGTCAAATACCACATGGCGCACTTCCCGCCGACGATCGATCGCCTGCTGGCCGTTGCCGATGCCGTTGCGGCCGGCGATACCCGCATGCAGGACTTCATTGTCGGCTTCATTGACCCGAACGAACCGGACGAGATCAAGCCGCCCGCACCGAAAACGGATGACGACGATGACGAGGTCGTCGATACCGGTCCCGATCCTGACGAGGTCAAGGCACGCGTCAAGGTCATTCGCCGCTTGCACAAGCGAGCAATGGCGGCGATCGACAAATACGGACTGAAAGACAAGAAGACCGTCAAGATTCAGGCCAATCTCGCGGACCAACTCATGGAGCTGAAACTGGCGCCGAAGCTCTTCGACATGCTGGTGAAGAATTTGCGTGGCATCGTTTCAATCATTCGGACGCAGGAACGTCTGGTCATGCAGATTTGCGTGCGTGACGCCGGCATGCCGCGCAAAGACTTTCTGTCCAGTTTTCCGAAGAGCGAAACAGATCTGCATTGGATCGAGAAGCACATTCGCGCCAAGCGCAAGCACTCCTCGACACTCGCGAAGCTCAGAGATGACATCCTGCGCGCGCAGCGCAAGCTGTTGCTGGTAGAAGCCGACACCAAGCTGAAGATCTCCGAAATCAAGGAAATCAATCGCCAGATGTCCATCGGTGAAGCGAAGGCGCGGCGCGCGAAAAAAGAAATGGTTGAAGCGAACTTGCGCCTCGTAATCTCGATTGCGAAGAAATACACGAACCGCGGACTGCAGTTCCTGGACCTGATCCAGGAAGGCAACATCGGCCTGATGAAGGCCGTGGACAAATTCGAATATCGTCGTGGCTACAAGTTCTCGACGTATGCGACCTGGTGGATTCGCCAGGCGATCACTCGTTCGATCGCGGACCAGGCACGCACGATTCGCATCCCGGTCCACATGATCGAGACAATCAACAAGCTGAACCGTATTTCGCGGCAGATGTTGCAGGAAATGGGCCGCGAGCCGCTCCCTGACGAGCTCGCCGAGCGCATGGATATGCCGGAGGACAAGGTCCGCAAGGTTCTCAAAATCGCCAAGGAACCTATCTCCATGGAGACTCCGATCGGTGACGACGAAGACTCGCATCTCGGCGACTTCATCGAGGACCAGACCGTCCACTCTCCCGTCGATTCGGCGACGTCTTCCGGGCTCAAGGAGACCACGCACAATGTGCTCGCCGGCCTGACGCCACGGGAAGCCAAGGTGCTGCGCATGCGCTTCGGGATCGATATGAATACCGATCACACCCTCGAGGAAGTCGGCAAGCAATTCGATGTGACGCGTGAACGCATTCGTCAGATCGAGGCCAAAGCGCTCAGGAAGCTCCGGCATCCGACGCGATCGGATCAGCTCAGGAGTTTCCTCATAGAG
>DAOWGY010000154.1 GCA_030641695.1 Gammaproteobacteria bacterium | reverse complement strand
GGTCGTATTGAGCAGGGTACGGTTAAGGTTGGCGAAGAGATTGAGATTGTTGGCATTAAAGATACCGCTTTGACTACCTGTACTGGTGTTGAGATGTTCCGCAAGCTGCTGGATTCTGGCCAAGCCGGAGACAATGTTGGAGTTCTCCTTCGTGGCACCAAGCGTGAAGACGTTGAGCGTGGTCAGGTTCTGGCCAAGCCGGGCACCATCACTCCGCACACTCGCTTCGAAGCTGAAGTGTACGTGCTGGGTAAAGATGAAGGCGGTCGTCACACTCCGTTCTTCAAGGGCTACCGTCCGCAGTTCTACTTCCGTACTACTGACGTGACCGGTTCCTGCGAACTGCCGGAAGGCGTTGAAATGGTAATGCCGGGCGACAACGTCAAGCTGGACGTTACCCTGATCGCTCCGATCGCAATGGAAGACGGTCTGCGCTTCGCGATTCGCGAAGGTGGCCGTACCGTTGGCGCCGGTGTAGTAGCCAAGATCATCGAGTAATATTGGTTGATCTTGAACTGTCGGGCCGGTAGTATTGCCGGCTCGACTGCGATTACAGGCCAGTAGCTCAATTGGCAGAGCGGCGGTCTCCAAAACCGCAGGTTGGGGGTTCGATTCCCTCCTGGTCTGCCAGTTTCGAGGCTGGCAATTGCGGCAAGGTGTCGTTGGAGCGCTTCTCGAAGCGCGATTAAGCGTCGGAAAGACTACGAAATGATCACACATACAGAGACGAGCCAGAGCGGTGTTCTGGACATTCTCAAGCTGCTGATTGCGGCCGGCGCTCTCGTGGGCGGCCTTTACGGCTACTACTTTTACGAGAACGATATCGCACTGCCGCTGCGTGTACTCATGGTCCTGGGCGGCACAGGTGCCGGTATCGCGATCGCGATGACGAGTAGCCAGGGGCAGCGCCTCTGGCATTTTGTGCAGGGTTCGCGTGTTGAAATTCGCAAGGTGATTTGGCCGACACGGACAGAAACGACGCAGACGGCAATTGCAGTATTTGTCTTTACGCTGATTATGGCGTTGTTCTTCTGGGCGCTGGATTCCGGTCTGCTTTGGGTGACACGGCGGCTGGTCGGCTAAGCGCATTCGACGACGTTCAGGGGTAATACAGCAGTGTCCTTACGGTGGTACATCGTTCACGCCTATTCGAATTTCGAACACAAGGTGAAATCGTCCCTCGAGGAGCGCATCGAGCGCATGGGACTGGAAGACAAGTTTGGTGAAATACTTGTCCCGACCGAGGAAGTGGTCGAGATGAAGGAAGGACAGAAGCGTCGCAGTGAGCGCAAGTTCTTTCCGGGCTACGTGCTCGTACAAATGGAAATGGATGACGAGACCTGGCACCTCGTCAAAGAGGTACCGAAGGTGCTCGGCTTTATTGGTGGTTCGAGTGACAGGCCGGCGCCGATCACGGACAAGGAAGCAGATCAGATACTGGCGCGCGTTCGTGAGGGTGTCGACAAGCCGCGGCCGAAGGTCCTGTTCGAGCCGGGCGAGGTGGTCCGGGTCACCGATGGCCCATTCAACGACTTCAGTGGAGTCGTTGAACAGGTGAATTACGAAAAGAGCCGCTTGCAGGTTGCGGTTCAGATTTTGGGGCGGTCTACGCCCGTTGAGCTTGATTTCGGTCAAGTTGAAAAGTCGTAAATACGAGGAGCTCTGTTAAAGGGCGCTTGAACTCGAAGAGGTAATACAAAGTGGCTAAGAAAGTAGCTAGTTACATCAAGCTGCAGGTTCCTGCAGGCCAGGCTAATCCGTCTCCGCCGGTCGGTCCGGCGCTGGGTCAGCATGGCGTGAACATCATGGAGTTCTGTAAGGCGTTCAACTCCGAAACACAGGGTACCGAACCGGGCTTGCCGATTCCCGCGATTATTACGGTCTATGCCTACCGCAGTTTCACATTCATTTCCAAAACCCCGCCCGCCGCAGTTCTGCTGCGAAAGGCAGCTGGCGTCAAGAAGGGTTCGGGCACTCCGAACACGGACAAGGTCGGCAAGGTCAATCGTGCGCAGCTCGAAGAGATCGCGACGACGAAAATGCCGGACCTGACCGCGGCTGATATGGATGCTGCAGTTCGCACAGTCGCCGGTACCGCGCGCAGCATGGGCATCGAGACAAAGGGGGTGAAGTGATGGCTTCCTTAAGCAAACGTAAAAAAGCTGCGCGCGAAAAGATCGATTCGGAAAAGGTCTACATCATCGATGAGGCACTGTCTCTCGTCAAAGAACTCGCCACGGCGAAATTTCCAGAGAGCATCGACGTCTCGGTCAACCTCGGCGTCGATCCGCGCAAATCGGACCAGGTCGTACGTGGTTCGACGGTATTGCCGAACGGCACGGGCAAAACGGTCCGCGTTGCTGTATTCGCGCAGGGTGAGAATGCTGACAAGGCCATTGCTGCCGGAGCCGACATCGTTGGCTTCGAAGACCTGGCAGAGACTGTCAAGAGTGGCGAACTCAACTTCGATGTGGCGATCGCGACTCCGGACGCTATGCGCGTCGTCGGTCAGCTGGGTCAGATTCTCGGCCCCCGTGGCCTGATGCCGAACCCGAAGGTCGGCACGGTGACAGCTGATGTTGAAACTGCGGTGAAAAACGCCAAGGCGGGTCAGGTGCGTTACCGCACCGACAAGGCGGGCATCATTCACTGCCCGATCGGTCGTGCCGATTTCGAAGTGCCGGCACTGAAGGAAAACCTCGAAGCGCTGCTGGCGGACTTGAAAAAAGCCAAACCGGCGGCATCGAAGGGTGCCTATGTCATGAAGCTGACCGTTTCCTCAACGATGGGACCCGGAGTTTCAGTCGATCGGTCGTCAATAGACGCCTAGATACAAAGAAATTTGTCGCGTCGTCTCATGACGACGAGATAAATCGCCGCAAGGACGCGGCAATCGTCGAAGACCACAGGTGACCGGGTTGATTTCCGGTCTTAATGATTGCCTGTGTAGATGGTGAGACCTGAGTCAGTTTGAACTGGCAACGGTTGCCATCCGACACGGGGCACGATGCTCCGGAATGGGTTCGGATGAGGCTCGCCTCATCCGTTGGACCCGGACGTAGCTTGCTTCGTCCGGTTGGATAACAGTAACCGTAGGCCAGGAGAGTTATATGGCACTGAAACTCGAAGACAAGAAAACACTTGTCAAAGAGGTGAACGCGGTTGCAGGGGACTCTATTACGGCTGTCGCAGCCGAGTATAGAGGTCTTTCTGTTGCAGAAATGACGGATTTGCGCAGAGAAGCGCGCAATGCCGGCGTATACCTGCGTGTTGTCAAAAACACGTTGGCACGTCGCGCCGTCGTTGGCACCGAATTTGAGTGTATGCAAGACACTCTGAAGGGGCCGATTCTGCTCGCGTTCGCAAAGGATGATCCAGGTGCCGCTGCGAGGGTAATCAAGGATTTCGCCAAGGGGCACGACGCTCTGCAGGCGGTTTCCTTGGCAGTCGGTGGGTCTGTGTTGCCTGCGTCGGATCTCAACAAGTTGGCGAGTCTGCCGACCCTGGATCAGGCGCGCGCGATCTTACTCGGCGTCATGGTGGCACCGATGACCAAGCTGGTACGTACATTGGCTGAACCTTCTGCGATGCTCGCGCGCACCTTTGGTGCACGTGGTGAGCAGGAAACGGGCTGAATCGTCAGATTCCAAGTCTTTTAATGAAACAAGCAAGATTCCCTGACTCAGGGACGTAAATTTAGAGGAAACAGAAATGGCAATGTCAAACGAAGATCTGCTCAAGGAATTGAGCGCCAAGCCGATCATGGAAGTCGTAGAACTCGTCAAGATGCTCGAAGACGAGTGGGGCGTATCGGCAGCTGCTCCGGTAGCTGTTGCTGCGGGTCCGGCTGCTGGTGGAGACGCCGGAGAAGCTGCAGCCGAGAAAGTTGAATTCGACGTCATTCTCGCGAGCTTCGGTGGCAACAAAGTTGCAGTCATCAAGGCCGTCCGCGCGCTGACGGGCCTTGGTCTCAAGGAGGCCAAGGACGCAGTCGAAGGTGCCCCTAACGCGATCAAGGAAGGTGTAACGAAAGACGAAGCTGAAGAAGTCAAGAAGATACTTGAAGAAGCCGGCGCAACGGTTGAACTCAAGTAGTCGCTGGCGCGACGATCGCGCTGACGTAATCACTTGATACTTCGCTTTTTGTTACAGGACCCGACGGTCCACAGCCAGACAGCCGGTCGTTTCACGACTGGCTGTTTGGCGTATTTGTTTTTTATGAGGGTGATCCCGAATGGCTTATTCGTTCACTGAGAAAAAGCGCATCCGCAAGAACTTTGGCAAGCGGCCGACGATTCTTGATGTTCCTTACCTGTTGTCGATCCAGGTTGACTCGTATCGCAAGTTCCTGCAAACGGACAAGACGATCGAGCGGCGTGACGACATCGGTCTGCACGCGGCGTTCCAATCCGTATTCCCGATCGTCAGTTACTCGGGCAATGCGGCACTGGAGTACGTGAGCTACCGTCTTGGCGAGCCGGTTTTCGACGTCAAGGAATGCCAGATGCGTGGCCTGACCTATGCGGCGCCGATCCGTGTCAACGTGCGCCTGGTCATTTATGACAAGGAAGCCAGCGGTACCCCGAAACCCGTCAAGGACATCCGCGAGCAGGAAGTTTATCTTGGCGAAATGCCGCTCATGACCGATCACGGCACGTTCGTGATCAACGGTACCGAGCGCGTCATCGTTTCGCAGCTGCATCGGTCGCCGGGCGTATTTTTCGATCACGACAAGGGCAAGACGCACAGCTCCGGCAAGCTGCTGTTCTCGGCGCGCATCATTCCTTATCGTGGTTCCTGGCTCGATTTTGAATTCGATCCGAAAGACAGTGTATTTGCACGCATCGATCGACGCCGCAAGTTGCCGGTCACGATCATTCTGCGCGCGCTCGAAATGACCAACGAAGAAATGCTCGACTTATTCTTCGAGACCAACGATTTCGATCTTTCAGAGAAAGAAATCAAGATGGGCCTCGTTCCCGAGCGACTTCGCGGTGAGACCGCGGCGTTCGATATCAAACTCGGTCGCAAGCTCATCGTCGAAGAGGGTCGCCGCATTACGGCGAAGCACGTTCGCGATATGGAGAAATCGACGGTCAGGAAACTCGTCGTCACCGCCGAGTATCTCGAGGGCAAGATTCTCGCTAACGATATCGTCGATACCGAGACGGGTGAGTTGCTGGCGGCCGCAAATACCGAACTGACAGCGGAGCTCATCGAGGCATTGATTGCTGCAGGGATCGAGCATATTCGTACGCTGTATGTGAACGACCTCGATCGCGGACCGTTTATCTCCAATACATTGAACATCGATCCGTCAACAACGCGCCTCGAAGCATTGGTTGAGATTTACCGCATGATGCGTCCGGGTGAGCCGCCGACCAAAGAAGCGGCCGAAAACCTGTTCCAGAATCTGTTCTTCAATGCCGATCGATACGATCTTTCAGGCGTAGGCCGCATGAAGTTCAATCGTCGTGTTGGACGTGAGACCTCGGAAGGTAGCGGAGTACTCCAGAAAGAAGACATTCTCGATGTCTTGAAGACGCTTATCGACATTCGTAATGGTTACGGTACCGTCGATGATATCGACCACCTCGGCAACCGCCGCGTCCGCAGCGTCGGCGAAATGGCAGAGAATGCGTTCCGCGTTGGCCTCGTTCGCGTCGAGCGTGCCGTCAAAGAGCGTCTGACGCAGGCCGAAACCGAAGGCCTGATGCCGCAGGAAATGATCAATGCGAAGCCGGTTGCTGCCGCCGTGAAGGAATTCTTCGGCTCGAGCCAACTTTCGCAGTTCATGGACCAGAACAACCCGCTGTCCGAAGTCACGCACAAACGTCGCGTTTCGGCACTCGGCCCGGGCGGTCTGACGCGCGAGCGAGCAGGCTTTGAGGTTCGTGACGTACATCCGACGCATTACGGTCGCGTGTGCCCGATCGAGACCCCTGAAGGGCCGAATATCGGCCTGATCAACTCACTCGCGGTTTACTCGCGAACGAATGCGTACGGGTTCCTCGAGACGCCGTACCGCAAGGTCACGAACGGCAAGGCGACGGCAGAAATCGAGTATCTGTCTGCGATCGAGGAAAGTCAGTACATAATCGCGCAGGCGAACTCCGATTTGGACAAGAACGGCAAATTCCAGGAGGACCTGGTATCCGTACGTTTCAAAAACGAGTTCACGCTGGCGGCTCCGGCCGACGTCAACTTCATGGACGTCAGTCCGCGGCAGATCGTATCCGTGGCGGCGGCGTTGATTCCCTTTCTCGAGCACGATGACGCAAACCGCGCCCTTATGGGCTCGAACATGCAACGCCAGGCGGTACCGACGCTGCGTTCCGAGGCGCCGCTTGTTGGCACCGGCATCGAACGTGCGGTGGCCATCGACTCCGGCGTTACGGTCGTTGGACGCCGTGGCGGTACGGTCGACTCCGTCGATGCGTCGCGAATTGTCGTTCGAGTCAATGACGACGAGACCAGCGCTGCGGAGCCCGGTGTCGATATCTACAATCTGACGAAGTACACGCGCTCCAACCAGAACACCTGCATTAACCAGCGTCCGCTGGTCAAAGCGGGCGACAAAATTGCGTCGGGCGACGTTCTTGCCGACGGGCCGTCGACCAATATGGGTGAACTCGCGCTGGGCCAGAACCTGCTTGTCGCGTTCATGCCGTGGAACGGCTACAACTTCGAGGATTCGATCCTGATTTCGGAGCAGGTCGTCAAGGAAGATCGTTTTACGACGATCCATATCGAAGAACTGCAGTGTGTTGCGCGCGACACCAAGCTCGGTCCCGAGGACATAACCTCGGATATTCCGAACGTCGGTGACGCCGCGCTTGCGAAGCTCGACGAGTCCGGCATCGCGTTCATCGGCGCCGAAGTGAAGGCGGGCGATATCCTCGTCGGCAAGGTCACGCCGAAGGGCGAGACGCAGCTGACGCCGGAGGAGAAGTTGCTGCGCGCGATCTTTGGTGAGAAGGCGTCCGACGTAAAGGACACCAGCCTGCGAGTCCCACCCGGCATGGATGGCACAGTCATCGACGTGCGCGTGTTCACGCGTGACGGCGTCGAGAAAGATATCCGTGCTCTGTCGATCGAAAAATCGGAACTCGAAAGTGTCCGCAAGGACCTTGACGATACGCTGCGTATCCTCGAGGAAGACATTTACGAGCGCGTGGAACGCATGCTGACCGCCAAGATGGCCCAGGGAGGCCCGAACAAGCTGAAATCGGGCTCGAAGATCACCAAGGTCTACCTTGACGAAGTGCCGCGTGAGCAGTGGTTCGAGATTCGTCTGAAGAATGACGAAGCGAACGAGCAGCTGCAGAAAGCATTTGAGCGACTCAACACACAGCGCGAGGAATTCGACCGTCGCTTCGACGAGAAGAAGGCGAAGATCACGGCGGGCGACGACCTGGCACCGGGTGTGCTGAAGATGGTCAAGGTTTACCTGGCTGTGAAGCGCCGCATTCAGCCGGGCGACAAGATGGCCGGACGTCACGGCAACAAGGGTGTCATTTCGACGATCGTGCCTGTCGAGGACATGCCGTACCTCGCAGACGGTACGCCGATCGACATTGTGCTGAATCCGCTCGGTGTGCCATCGCGCATGAACGTGGGTCAGGTTCTCGAGACGCACCTCGGCTGGGCAGCGAAGGGTCTCGGCAAGAAGATCGACGAAATGCTCAAGTCTCAGGAGTCGACGGCGAAAATTCGCCAGATGCTCGACACGATCTACAACAAGACCGGTGGCAAGGTCGAGGACATCAAGTCGTTCACCGATGCCGAAGTCCTGGAACTCGCTGGCAACCTCACCGACGGCGTGCCGACGGCGACGCCGGTATTCGACGGTGCGACCGAAGCGGAGATCAAAGGTCTGCTGGAGATTGCAGGCCTCGATGAGTCTGGCCAGTCAACGTTGTACGACGGCCGCACGGGCACGCAGTTCGACCGTGACGTCACGGTGGGCTACATGTACATGTTGAAGCTCAATCATCTGGTTGACGACAAGATGCACGCACGTTCGACCGGCCCGTACAGTCTGGTTACGCAGCAGCCGCTGGGTGGCAAGGCGCAATTCGGTGGTCAACGCTTCGGCGAGATGGAGGTCTGGGCACTCGAAGCCTACGGCGCTGCCTACACGCTGCAGGAAATGCTGACGGTCAAGTCCGACGACGTTCAGGGCCGTACCAAGATGTACAAGAACATCGTCGACGGTGAGCACGAAATGGATGCCGGCATGCCGGAATCGTTCAATGTGCTGGTCAAGGAGATTCGATCTCTGGGCATCAACATTGAGCTGGAGACAGACTAATGAAAGATCTGCTGAGACTTTTCAAGTATCAGAACCCTGTTGATGACTTCGACGCGATTCGCATCGGTCTGGCGTCGCCGGACATGGTGCGCTCGTGGTCGTTCGGTGAGGTAAAGAAACCCGAGACGATCAACTACCGCACGTTCAAACCCGAGCGTGACGGCCTGTTCTGCGCCAAGATCTTCGGTCCCATCAAGGACTACGAATGCCTGTGTGGTAAGTACAAGCGCTTGAAGCATCGCGGCGTCGTCTGCGAGAAGTGCGGTGTCGAGGTCACGCAGACCAAGGTACGCCGTGAGCGCATGGCACACATCGAGCTTGCGAGCCCGGTTGCACATATCTGGTTCCTGAAGTCGCTGCCGTCGCGCATCGGTCTGATGCTCGACATGACGCTCAGGGAGATCGAGCGTGTGCTGTACTTCGAAGCCTTTGCTGTTGTCGATCCCGGCATGACCGAGCTCGAGCGAGGACAGCTGCTGACCGATGAAATGTACCTCGATGCGCTCGAGCAGTACGGTGACGAGTTCGATGCCCGAATGGGCGCCGAAGCCGTACGCGAGATGCTGATGACGATCGATCTGCAGCGCGAAGTGTTGTCGGTCCGCGAGGACATCGACGCAACGCGCTCGGAAACCAAGATCAAGCGTCTTTCCAAGCGCCTCAAGCTGCTGGAATCGTTCATCGAGTCGGGCAACAAGCCCGAGTGGATGGTGTTGACAGTACTGCCTGTGCTGCCACCGGACCTGCGTCCGCTGGTGCCGCTCGACGGTGGCCGTTTTGCAACCTCGGACCTGAACGATCTTTATCGGCGCGTCATCAACCGCAACAATCGTCTGCGCCGTCTGCTCGAACTGAATGCGCCTGACATCATTGTGCGTAACGAAAAGCGCATGTTGCAGGAGTCAGTCGACGCACTGCTCGACAACGGTCGACGTGGCCGGGCGATCACGGGCACGAACAAGCGACCGCTGAAGTCGCTCGCCGACATGATCAAAGGCAAGCAGGGTAGGTTCCGCCAGAATCTGCTCGGTAAGCGTGTCGATTACTCGGGCCGCTCCGTTATTGTCGTTGGCCCGACGTTGAAGCTGCATCAGTGCGGTCTGCCGAAGAAGATGGCGCTCGAACTCTTCAAGCCGTTCATTTTCTCGAAGCTGCAAATGCGCGGTGAAGCGACGACGATCAAGGCCGCGAAGCGTCTTGTCGAGCGTGAGGGCGCCGAGGTCTGGGATATCCTCGAAGAGGTCATCCGTGAGCACCCGGTACTTCTGAACCGCGCGCCGACACTGCATCGCCTCGGTATCCAGGCCTTCGAGCCGGTACTCATCGAGGGCAAGGCCATTCAGCTGCACCCGCTCGTCTGCACCGCGTTCAACGCAGACTTCGACGGTGACCAGATGGCTGTGCACGTGCCGCTGTCGATTGAGGCGCAGCTCGAATCCCGCGCACTCATGATGTCGTCGAATAACATCCTGTCCCCGGCGAACGGTGATCCGATCATCGTGCCGTCGCAGGATGTCGTGCTCGGTCTGTATTACATGACTCGCACGCGCGTTAACGCGAAGGGTGAGGGCATGATCCTGTCCGATCTCGACGAGGCCCGTCGCGCCTACGAGAGTGGCGCTGCAGAGTTACAGGCTGACGTCCGGATTCGTGTGCCGATGGACGTGATCAACGAAGACGGTGAGGAGGGCCGGGAAGAGAAGCTCGTCAATACGACGATCGGACGTGCATTGCTCTCGGACATTCTGCCGCCGGGACTCGATTTCGCACTTGTCAACCGGACGATGTCGAAGAAGGCCATTTCCAACGTCATCAACGCCTGCTATAGGAAACTCGGCCTGAAGAAGACCGTGGTCTTCGCTGATCGCCTGATGTACATGGGTTTTCGTCTGGCGACGACGGCCGGTATCTCGATCGGTATCAACGACATGGTCGTTCCCGAGAGCAAACAGGAGATCCTGGCGGTAGCCGAAAGTGAGGTTAAGGAGATCCAGGACCAGTACGGTTCCGGTCTCGTGACCGAGGGCGAACGCTACAATAAGGTTGTCGACATCTGGTCGCGTACGAACGACCAGGTGGCGAAAGCCATGATGGACAAGCTCGGTACGGAAACGGTGAGGAATTCGGCAGGCAAGGACGTCGAGCAGGAATCGTTCAACTCGATTTACATGATGGCGGACTCCGGCGCTCGTGGTAGTGCTGCACAGATTCGCCAGCTGGCCGGTATGCGTGGTCTGATGGCGAAACCGGATGGTTCAATTATCGAGACGCCGATTACCGCAAACTTCCGCGAAGGCCTCGACGTACTGCAATATTTCATCTCGACGCACGGCGCTCGCAAGGGTCTTGCCGATACCGCGTTGAAGACCGCAAACTCCGGTTACCTGACACGGCGTCTCGTCGACGTTGCACAGGATCTCGTCGTTACCGAGGTCGACTGTGAAACGCAAAATGGTGTTGCGATGGCGCCGCTCGTAGAAGGTGGTGACATAGTTGAGCCACTGCGCGAGCGTGTTTTGGGGCGCGTACTCGCAGAGGCAGTGCTGATTCCGGGAACGGATAAGGTGGCTTTCGATGCGGGCACCATGCTTGATGAAGGCACAGTTGCAGAGCTCGAGGATTACTCGATCGATCACGTAATGGTGCGCTCGCCGATCACCTGCGAAATTCGCTACGGCGTGTGTTCGCAATGCTACGGCCGCGACCTCGCACGCGGTCAGCGTATCAATATCGGTGAGGCTGTTGGCGTTATTGCGGCGCAGTCGATCGGTGAACCTGGCACGCAGCTGACGATGCGTACCTTCCACATCGGTGGTGCGGCATCACGCTCCGCGGCGGTCAACAATATCGAGATCAAGTCGAAGGGTATTGCGAAGCTCAATAACATCAAGACGGTTGCTCATCACAAGGGCTATCTCGTCGCGGTATCGCGTTCAGGCGAGATTTCGGTCATCGACGAGCTTGGTCGTGAGCGCGAGCGCTACAAGGTACCTTACGGCGCAACGATCACGGTCAAGGACAGTGCGAAGGTCAAGCCAGGCCAGGTCGTCGCAAACTGGGATCCGCACACTCACCCGGTTGTCACAGAGGTGGCGGGCAGGCTCAGGTTCCAGGATTTTGTCGATGGCATAACCGTCACCGAGCAGGTCGACGAATTCACGGGCCTGACGTCGATCGTGGTACTCGATCCGAAGAGTCGTGGCAGTGCTGGTAAGGATCTCCGTCCCGTCGCACGCCTCGTCGACGAGGATGACAAAGACATTTACTTCGCAAATACCGAGATTCCGGCTGTATATGCACTACCGGTCGGCGCAATCATCAGCATGTCTGACGGCGCCAAGGTGGCTGTGGGTGACATCATCGCGCGCATTCCACAGGAATCGTCGAAAACGCGTGACATCACGGGTGGTCTGCCACGTGTTGCCGACCTGTTCGAGGCCCGCAAGCCGAAGGACCCGGCAATCATGGCTGAACACACCGGTACGGTCAGCTTCGGCAAGGAAACCAAGGGCAAGCGCCGTCTCGTCATCACGGACGACGCCAGTGAGAGTCACGAGGAGTTGATCCCGAAGTGGCGCCACCTGAACGTCTTCGAAGGCGAGCAGGTCGTCAGGGGTGAGGTTATCGCCGACGGCGAGCCGAATCCACATGACATCCTGCGTCTGCAAGGCGTCGAGAATCTCGCCGATTATCTCGTGCGCGAGATCCAGGACGTTTACCGTCTGCAGGGCGTGAAAATCAACGACAAGCACATTGAGGTGATCATTCGCCAGATGCTTCGCAAGGTTCACGTCGCGACGCCGGGCGAGAGTACTTACCTTCGAGGTGAGCAAATCGACAAGGCGCGCTTCCACGAAGTCGCGGAGCAACTCGAGGCGCAGGGCAAGGAAGTGTTGACCATTGACCCGGTATTGCTGGGTATCACGAAAGCGTCCCTCGCGACCGAGTCATTCATCTCGGCGGCATCGTTCCAGGAGACTACGCGCGTTCTGACGGAGGCTTCGGTTCGAGGCCTCAAGGACGAATTGCGCGGCCTCAAGGAGAATGTCATCGTTGGTCGACTGATTCCGGCGGGCACGGGATTTGCGCATCACGCCGAGCGTCGGCGCACGCGCGAACAGGATCTGGCGGATCAACTGAAGGAGCTGGATGACGCACAAAAGCAGGCCGAGCTTGCTGCGGCTGAAGCGGCTGAAGCGGCTGAAGTGATCGAGGGCGAAGACGCTACCGCCGAGGTGGAAGCCGATTCGAGCTCCGAACTTGCTGTCGCAGCGGGAGCGGAAAACGCCGCGGATGGCACCGAGGAAGCCACGACAGACGTTTGACAATCAATGAGTTAAGTGCGGTTCAATCCCACTTTTCGGTGTTGCTTGACAGTCAATGCGACGCGTCAATACAATGCCCGCCCTCATGACGAGGGTCCGCCTTTGGCGGGCCCTGACACAATGGGCGAGTGCCGCAAATTCCTTGGCGAATTAAACAGTTGCGGCCTCGTTCCACTGCCCGACAACGAACCCAGGGAGGTTCGGCGGTCGGGTGCGCGCGTTTTTTTGACGCGCAAACGAGTTACTGAAGACTTTTTTTGACAACCAGACAAAGAGATTAAGGCCTATGGCCACAACGAATCAGTTAGTCCGCAAGCCTCGCAGGTTGAAGCGTGAGAAGAGCACCGTTCCAGCGCTCGAGGCCTGTCCTCAGCGTCGCGGCGTGTGTACGCGCGTGTACACCACCACGCCGAAAAAGCCGAACTCGGCGATGCGCAAGGTGGCACGTGTGCGCCTGACGAACGGCTTCGAAGTCACGTCATACATTGGCGGTGAAGGCCACAACCTGCAAGAGCACTCTGTCGTGCTGATTCGCGGTGGTCGTGTGAAGGACCTGCCGGGTGTGCGTTACCACACCATACGCGGCACGCTCGACTGTGCCGGCGTATCCGATCGCAAACAGAGCCGTTCCAAGTATGGAACGAAACGTCCGAAGTCATAAGAATCAAGTAGAGAAATCATAAGATGTCCAGACGAACACAGGCACCCAAGCGTCAGATTCTTCCCGATCCGAAGTATCAGAGCGAATTGCTGGCAAAGTTCATGAATATGATCATGAATGACGGCAAGAAGTCCGTTGCCGAGCGCATTATTTATGGTGCGCTGGATCGCATCGCCGACAAGGAAACGAACACCGGCGACAAGGCGCTGGAATTGCTCGAAACTGCGCTGGAAAACGTCAAGCCCGTTGTCGAGGTCAAGTCTCGCCGCGTGGGTGGTGCTACCTACCAGGTGCCTGTCGAGGTTCGTCCGCAGCGTCGTCAGACGCTGGCCATGCGCTGGGTGATCGACGCTGCACGCAAACGCGGCGAAAAATCGATGGCGCACCGCCTCGCGCACGAACTACTCGATGCGGCCGAGAACCGCGGTACTGCTGTCAAAAAGAAAGAAGATACGCACCGCATGGCGGAAGCCAACAAGGCGTTCTCGCACTATCGTTGGTAGTCGAATCCCGCAGATCGAGTATCCAGAGATTTTGACGTGGCCCGTACAACTCCTATCGAGCGTTATCGCAACATCGGCATCATGGCGCATATTGATGCCGGCAAGACGACGACAACGGAGCGCATACTGTTCTATACGGGCGTCTCGCACAAGATAGGCGAGGTGCATGACGGTGCCGCCGTCATGGACTGGATGGAGCAGGAACAGGAGCGCGGCATCACGATTACATCGGCTGCGACGACATGCTTCTGGAACGGTATGGAACAGCAGTACGACGAACACCGCATCAATATCATCGATACACCCGGGCACGTCGACTTCACGATCGAAGTCGAGCGCAGCCTGCGCGTGCTCGATGGTGCTATTACCGTGTTGAGTTCGGTCGACGGCGTCGAGCCGCAGACGGAAACAGTCTGGCGACAGGCCAACAAGTACAACGTGCCGCGCATGATTTTTGTCAACAAGATGGATCGCGTCGGCGCGGACTTCCTGTGGGTTGTCGGTCAGGTGAAAGAACGTCTTGGGGCTGTCACGGTACCGATCCAGCTGCCGATCGGTGCCGAAGAAGATTTTGTTGGTATTGTCGACCTCGTGCGTATGAAGGCCGTTTACTGGGACGAAGCCAATATGGGCGTCTCGTTCGAGGTTCGCGAAGTCCCGGAAGAGTTGCAGGCCGAAGCCGTGAGCTACCGGGCGCAAATGATGGAAGCCGCGGCCGATGGGGACGAAGAGTTGCTCGAACGCTTTGTGGAGAGTGGTGAATTGTCCGAGGACGAGATTCGCCGGGGCCTGCGCGCACGGACATTGTCCGGCGACATCGTTCTCGCCGTTTGCGGCTCTGCATTCAAGAACAAAGGTGTACAGACATTACTCGACGCAGTGATCGACTACATGCCTGCGCCGATCGACGTCCCAGCCATCAAGGGTATCCTCGACGATGAGAGTGAAGGCGAGCGTCACGCGAACGATGACAATCCGTTTGCGGCACTCGCATTCAAGATCGCGACGGACCCGTTCGTTGGCAACCTGACGTTCTTCCGTGTGTATTCGGGCGTCCTGAATTCGGGCGACACGATCTACAATCCGGTCAAGGGCAGGAAGGAGCGTATCGGCCGCATCCTGCAGATGCACTCGAACGATCGCAAAGAGATCAAGGAAGTGCGTGCTGGCGATATTGCTGCCGCGGTCGGCCTGAAGGATGTCACCACTGGCGATACGCTTTGTGACATCAAGCAGCCCATCGCGCTGGAGCGCATGGAATTCCCCGAGCCCGTCATTTCGGTCGCGGTTGAGCCGAAAACCAAGGTCGACCAGGATAAGATGGGCATCGCGCTGCAAAAACTCGCGAAGGAAGATCCGTCGTTCCGGGTCCACACGGACGAAGAGTCGGGTCAGACAATCATCTCCGGCATGGGCGAGTTGCATCTCGATATTATCGTCGATCGCATGAAGCGGGAGTTCAGGGTCGAGGCGAACGTCGGCAAGCCACAAGTCGCCTATCGCGAAACGATCCGTCGCATGATTGAGCAGGAAGGCAAATTCGTGCGTCAGTCGGGCGGTCGCGGCCAGTACGGGCACGTGTACATTCGCATCGAGCCATTAGAGCCGGGCGCCGGTTACGAATTTGAGAACGGGATCACAGGTGGCGTCGTGCCCAGAGAATACGTTCCGGCCGTCGACAAGGGCGTGCGGGAACAAATGGAAAATGGCGTCGTCGCAGGCTACCCGGTCGTAGACTGCAAGGTAACGCTGTACGATGGCTCGTACCACGATGTTGACTCCAGTGAAATCGCGTTCAAAATTGCGGGTTCGATGGCATTCAGGGACGGCGCACTCAAAGCAAATCCGGTGCTGCTCGAGCCGATCATGAAGGTCGAGGTCGTGACGCCGGAAGTTTACATGGGAGACGTGATGGGCGATTTGAATCGTCGTCGCGGTCTCCCGCAGGGAATGGACGACTCGCCGGCAGGCAAGGTTATTCGCGCCGAGGTACCGCTGGCTGAAATGTTCGGTTACGCAACGGACCTGCGTTCGATGAGCCAGGGCCGGGCCGTTTATTCGATGGAATTCGAGAAATATTCGGAAGTGCCGCAGAGCGTTGCGGATACTGTGATGAGGAAGGCGTCCTAGAGCCGCCGAAGCATCGTAGGAGCGTGCCTTGGCGCGCGATTGAATAACCTGGGAATCGGGACATGGCTAAAGAGAAGTTTCAAAGAACAAAACCGCACGTAAACGTAGGCACGATTGGTCACGTTGACCACGGCAAGACGGCGCTGACGGCGGCGTTGACGAAGGTCATGGCGGAGAAGCACGGTGGCGAGGTCAAGGGTTACGACC
>DAOWGY010000206.1 GCA_030641695.1 Gammaproteobacteria bacterium | reverse complement strand
CGATCTGTGACGCCCGATGACGCGGGATGTCAGGAGCAGATCGCCGAACGGCTGCGGGACGCGGGCTTCGAGTGCGAGTCCATGACCTTCGGTGACGTCACCAATCTCTGGGCTCGACGCGGCACGGACTCGCCCGTATTTTGTTTCGCCGGACATACCGATGTAGTACCGCCGGGTAACGCGGATGACTGGCAATCGAATCCCTTCGAACCCGTGGTTCGTGACGGTCATCTCTACGGTCGCGGTTCGGCCGACATGAAAAGCGGGCTTGCCGCCATGGTTGTCGCCGTAGAGCAGTTCGTTCAGGAATACCCCGACCACACCGGGAGCATCGCTTTTCTCATCACCAGTGACGAAGAAGGACGAGCGCGCGATGGCACGCTCAAGGTGATGCAGGCCCTGGCTGAACGCAACGAACAGATCGACTGGTGCGTCATTGGCGAGCCATCGAGCCATGCGCAAATCGGCGACGTAGTGCGCATAGGACGGCGCGGATCGCTGAGCGGCATGCTCGACGTGAAAGGTACCCAGGGACACGTCGCCTATCCACAGCTGGCCGACAACCCGATACGCCGCTTTGCCCCCGTACTCGCCGAATTGCACGAGGTCGAGTGGGACAACGGCAACGACTTCTTTCCGCCGACGAGTTTCCAGGTCGTCGATATCAAAAGCGGCGTGGGCGCGCCGAACGTAACTCCGGCCGCACTCTCCGCGCGCTTTAATTTCCGCTACTCGACAGAGTGGAATCACAGCAGTCTGAAGGAACGTGTGCAAGCAATCCTTGACGCCCACGACATCGACTACGAACTGGACTGGCACCTCTCCGGTGAGCCGTTTCTGACGCAGCCCGGCAAACTCATCGATGCGGTAAGCGACGCCGTGCGACAGCATACGGGTACTCCGCCCGAGCTATCGACCGGCGGTGGCACGTCGGACGGTCGCTTCATTTCGCCGGCGGGAACCGACGTCGTCGAACTCGGGCCTGTCAGCGCTTCGATCCACAAGATCGATGAGCACGTCAGGCTCGAAGACGTGGCGACGCTGACGTCGATGTATCAGCGAATCCTCGAATTATTGTTGTTGGAGCGCTTCTCGAAGCGCGATTGTTGGAGCGGTTCTTGAACCGCGATTGGTCGCGCTTCCAGAAGCGCTCCTACAAGCGCCTGACGTTGTTCCAGACGCCGGCAGCACCGAGGCCGAACAGCCAGAGCAATACCCAGGCCGGCATTGACAATCCAAGGAACTGCCAGACGACCTCCGCGCACTCGCCGGAGCCCGAAAACACCATTTTCATTGTTTCGCCGAGCGGAAACGTCTCCAGCATGTAGTCGAGCCCCGGGCCACATGCGGGGACCTGGTCGGGTGGCAACTGCTGCAACCAGGCGTGGCGTCCCGCAACGATCGCACCGCCTGCAACGGCCAGCCCCAGTAACACGGCGTAGATAATGCGGCCGAGGCCCGCGGTGTTATGCAACGCCGCGACCAGGAATACGATGCCGAGCGAAATGACCGCGACACGCTGCAGAACGCACAACGGGCAAGGTTGCAGCAGCAATACATGCTGAGCATACAGCGCAAAACCCATGAGGCCCGCGCAAACGGCAAAGCCGACGAGATTCAGGACACGTCTGGACGGATTAGTCTGCAACATTCAGTTGGCCTCGAGCTCTGTGGAATCAGCAATGCTATTCTGTTTGCCCGGCTACTTCCATTTCCACTGCGCGTCCAGCATGAGGCGATTATAGTCACTCTTGCTGCCTGAACTGATGTCAGTTTCGTTGATGAAATACTGGGCACCAATAGTCCAGCCCTTACTGACGCCGTAGTTCAACTTCAGGAAGTGACCGTTGTTGTCGGAGCCACCTCCGGCAAAGTCCGAGTCGGTCAGCAGACCCAGCATGGCGTCGGCTTCCTTGTCGGCGTAAAAGTATGAGACTTGGAATTGTCCCTGATCCTTCGCCTGACCAAATCGGGTGCCCACGGTCCAGCCCGTATCGTTGTCGGATGGATCACTGTTGTTCACGTAATCGAAAAAGACGACCGCCGGCCAACCGCCAACGTCGAAAGTAGCTTCTGCAAAAACCTGCGCGAGCAAGTAATCGTAAAGATAGACGCAGGAAGTATCAGGGGTAGATCCGCACGGTAGCCCACCTGCTTCGACCGCCGTATTGCCGAAATAATCGCCGGGATCAGCCGGGTCCCCGAATGTCGTGCTTTCGCCTTTGGTCCTGATCGAGTAATAGCCCAGACCACCTGTTACTTTAGCTCCGCCGAAGTCGCCGGTCGCGCCGAACTGTGCGCCCCAACTGAAGGTGTCGTTGCTTTTCTTGCTGTCGCTCTCGAGGTATGTGCCGATCGCGTTAACGAAGTACCAATCGCGTTTGTAGCTCAGAGCGAATCCTTCGGGAGTCCAGTCTCCGTCCCACAAGAGCGCCTGCTTGCCCACCCGCAGCAGGGGATTCTTGAATTTTCCGCCGATCATGTGCAGCCCGTCCAGTGCTTCCCAATCGGCGTAAGCCAGGTTCAGTGAGACGTCTTTCGATGAGCCGCCAGCGCCCAATGTCTGGTTGGCCGACACCGGATCATCGCCACCCGTTGCAAGGCCGAAGCCCACTTCGACGTTGTCTGCCATGTCGGCGCGGATATTGCTGCGCGCACGGATTCGATTGCGCCGTCGAGTCGAACTGCCCTCAGCATCGATGCTTTCATAGCGATAACGGAAATCACCGTCGAGACGAATCCGGTCGGACCAGTTCTCCCTGGCAACGGGTGCTTCCGCTCCCTGGACCTCCGCTACGCTGGTCTGAACGTCTGCAATAAGCGTTGCAGACTGATCCTGTGTACGCCTCAACTCCGCGTTTTCGGCGGCGAGTTCCTCGAGCCGTTGCGACACTGCTGCAAGCTGCTCGCGCAGCTGCTCGAAATCTGCGTCGCTGATTGCGGCAAACGCCGTGGGCGAAACGACAAAGCTAACGACCAACATCAGGAAAGATAATCGGTTCATTTCATACTCCGGGCATTTCTGCCGCCAGTTCTTTACAGATTTGCTACGAGATCGTCAACTTCTCTTAATTACAGAACTGTTACGGTCGTGCTCGTGGCGGCTTTTGTGCCACTGTTTGCCGAACATAGGCCGGCGTGACCTCTTGCGGAGAAACGGCAGCGCCACTTGCCAGCAGCGCGCGACCGGCAGGCAACAGGTAGCGGGCCGACGGATGCAGCACCTCGCTCGTCGCCAGTAAGTATGGGGCGTTCGCCTCGTGCAGCGCCGGGTAGCGCTGCCATCCAAAGCCGGCAGCGATAAACCGCCCGGCGTCGTCGCGTAACTCGGGAATCGGCGACTGGTCATGCAAGCGCTCCTCGCCGAGCGTCACGGGCAAGCCCGCGTCATCAACCGTATACAGCCCCAGGTACACCTCGTTCATGTGGGCGTCCTGGCACACCACGACATCGCCGGCATCACATTCGGCCGAGACCCGGGCGGCGACCGCCAGCATCGAAGACACCGGAACAATGGGAATGCCCGCGCCGAACGCCAGCCCCTGCGCCACCGAGGCGGCAATGCGCATGCCGATGAACGATCCTGGCCCGTTGCCGAGAACGATTGCGTCCAGGTCGTGCAACGACAGGCCTGTTTCCTGCAGCAGACCGGAAATCATGGGTACCAGCAAACGCGTGTGCTCTCGCGCCTGCTCTTCGTGACGTACGACGATATCGTCACCAAGCTGCACGGCAACCGAGCAGGCCAATGATGAGGTGTCCAGTGCCAGCAGGCTCATGCGACGGCCCCCGACCGTTCGTGTCTGGCGAAAAATCGCTCGACATCGTCCAGTGCCGACGTTGATGGCATCGGTTCGAGTATTTTCAGGAATGTATTGCCGTAACTGCGCGTCGTGATCCTCGGGTCGCACAAGACGATGACGCCATAGTCGGAGTCATCTCGCAGCAGGCGACCCGCGCCCTGCTTCATGGCGAGTGCGGCCTGTGGTAACTGGTGTTCAGCAAATCCGTTGCCACCTTCGCGGCGGATAAATTCCAGGCGCGCCATCATCAGGGGGTCTGCCGGCGATGCGAACGGCAGCTTGTCGATGGCGACGATTGTCAGTGCCGTGCCACGCACGTCGACGCCTTCCCAAAAACTACCGGTACCCAGCAATACGGCATTGCCAGCATCACGAAATCTTCGCAGCAGATCGTCGCGCGGCGCACTTCCCTGGGCGAACAGCTTGCGGGCGCCCAGGCACGATTTGTGCGCGCGGAACCACTTCCTCGCGGCGTTGAGCGCCCGGTGACTCGTGAACAAACAAAAAACACCGCCGCCAGTGAACTCGAACAGTGGCACAACGGCCTCCAGCACGGCATCCGTATGCCCGAAATCGGACGGCTGCGGCAATCCCGGCGGCAAGTACACGAGACCGTTTTCTTCAAGGGCATAGGGACTTGGAAAGGTCAGGCCGATCGTGTGGCCGAGCCCCATGCGCGAGGTAAAATGCGTAAAGTCCTCGCCAATCGCCAGCGTCGCCGAGGTGAACACCCAGGCCTGGTGGCCGTTGTTGATCAAACCCGCCAGGGTTGCAGACACATCGAGTGGCGTCAGGTTGATACGGATGCTGCGCGGATTGACCTCGAGCCAGCGCAAGCCGTCCCAGCTGTCGTCGTTCGCAAGCAAGGCCAGGCGCTCGCTGATTCCGAACAGTTGCTCTTGCAGCTTGCCGATATCGGCCGATCCGTCGCTTATCTGCTCGAGCGCCTGCGCAAGGTCGCCGAGCGCTGCGCGGAGGCTGTCAAGCGCCCCGCGCATATCGGGCATGACCTCCTCGAGCTGGTGCCGGCCTTCCTCACGTGGTGCCTGCGCACGCAGCGCCTTGATGGCCGTGTCCAGCCTGGTGATCCGGCGCTGCAATTCGGGCTGCCTGAACGGCAAGGTCGCGACCTGAACCTCGTCGACCAGCCGCTGCAACTCACGGCTGCCGAGCGCGACGCCGAAAAACTGCACCGCGAGGTCGGGGATCTGGTGTGCCTCGTCGAGAATGATGGCTTCGGCGTCGGGCAAAAATTCGACGAAGCCGCCCTCTTTCATCGCCAGGTCAGCAAGTAGCAAATGGTGATTGACGACGACAAGGTCGGCCTCCTGCGCGGCACGTCGTGCTTTGACGACATGGCACTCGGCGTACTGTGGACATTTCTGCCCAAGACAGTTGTCGATCGTCGATGTGACGAGCGGCCAGATCGGCGAATCCTCAGTTACGTCGGTCAATTCCGCGCGATCGCCACTGTCGGTGCGGTGGCGCCACTCGCGCACTTCGTTGTAGTCGTCAATGAGCGAAGGTGCGATGTCGTCAATCTGGTCGAGGCGATGAACACAAAGATAATTCGCCCGGCCTTTCAATAAGGCCGTGGTTACCGGACGACCGACGGCTTTACCGACCAACGGCAGGTCACGATGATACAGCTGAT
>DAOWGY010000366.1 GCA_030641695.1 Gammaproteobacteria bacterium | reverse complement strand
TTTCGCCGTACTTGGTCTCGTAGGAGGTATTCATACCGAGATCCCCGGCGATCTTCTCGGCCTGGTTCACCATGCGGCTGCGTATCGAACCCGTATCGACCTCGATGAGACCCACGATATCCGGGTCCACTGTTTTGATAAAACGAGTGATCTCCGGAAGCACGCTTTGATTGCCGAGCACATAGCCTGCACCGGGCAGGGGCATATGCATGCTGGCGCCGCCGCCGACGGCGTAGCGAATGTTGTAGAGAAGGAGTCGCATGCGCGTCGCTACGATACCGAATCGTTGCGGGCAAGGATACCGTCGCGTGTCGGCAAGTGAGCGACCGCGCAGTGGAGCGTTGAATTGGCTAAAATCGACACTACGGAATCCTTTACGGGAGCAGGTGGTGTCGGAAAGAGATCCAATACGGGTATTTGTCACTCACGCATTCGATGAAAGTGATGACTATCTGCGAGTCTTCGAGTTCCTCGAGAGCGTTGATCGTTTCTTTTACCTGAATGTGAGCAAGCCGGAAAACGTCCCTGCGTCCGGCGGTATCGAGGCGATCAAGGAAGAATTAATCAAACAGCTGAAGGAATCCGAGGCAGTTATCGTGCTGCCGTCCCTTTACGAGGAAAAGGAGAGCATGGCTCGCTTCCTCATGGAGGCCGCCGATGCCAACGACAAGCCGATGATCGCGATCCGGCCGTTCGGCGGCATCGCCGAAACACCGGCGGCAGTCGTCAAACGGGTGAAGGAACATATCGACTGGAACGACCGCGAAATGGCCGATGCCATCAGGCGCCAGGCACGCGGTGAAGATACCGTCCGCTGGGAGGTCCTCGACTTTCCAGGCTACGATGAGCATGGTGAAATTGAAGAATAATTAGTAAATTATAGAGACTTTAGAAGGTAAATTCGAGTAATGGCCGTCATCATCGCGCACCGCGGTGCGTCCGGCTACCTGCCAGAGCACACGTTGGCGGCGAAGGCCATGGCGTATGCGATGAACGCGGATTTCCTCGAGCAGGATGTCGTCGCGACGCGCGACGACCAACTCGTGGTGCTCCACGACATCTTCCTTGACCGTGTCACCGACGTCGCGGAACGCTTTCCCCGCCGGGCGCGAACGGACGGACGTTACTACGTACGGGATTTCGATCTCGATGAAATCCGGCGACTCACTGTAAGCGAGCGCGTGACCGAAACCGGGTTGCCGGTTTACCCGGGACGATTTCCGCCGCGCGGTGGTCATTTCCGCGTACATACGTTTGCCGATGAGCTGCAACTGGTGAGCGGGCTGAACCAGGCGACGGGCAAGCAGACTGGCGTCTACCCGGAGATCAAACGCCCTGCGTGGCACCGGCGAGAGGGCTTCGATCTCACGAGCGCATTTTTGCAGGAACTCTCGACGCATGGCTATCAGACGCGGGAGGACCCGATCTTCGTGCAGTGTTTCGACGCCGCTGAAGTGCGGCGTGTTCGTCACGAGCTTGCTTGCGGACTCAGGCTGGTACAGCTCATCGGGGAAAACGACTGGCAGGAGGCCGACACGGACTACAAGTACCTCAGATCGGACCGCGGGCTTACCGAACTTGCCGATACAGTCGATGCGGTCGGGCCCTGGCTCAACCAGCTCTACGCGGTCGAACCGCGGAGCGGCGCGCCGGTTTCCACCGGACTTGCAGAACGCGCCCATGACGCGGGATTGCTGGTGCACCCATACACGTTCAGGGCCGACGACCTGCCAGCCGGATTTCGCCGCTTTGAGGACCTGGTGCGTTTTTTCGCGTTCGACATCGGTGTTGACGGCATGTTTACCGATTTTCCGGACCTCGTGAGCCGTTTGCTCGCCGAGCCCCGGGGCTGAGAATCATCGCAACTAGCTGCGTTTCCAAGGTCTAAGAACTAATCAGGATGGGTAAAATCCCGTATTCGCGGTCGTCACTTCACGTGCGAGTATTGCCGCTGCTTGGGAGTGATGGGACAAAAATGACAGCCATGAAGGCGACCTGCCGGGTTTCTTGGACATACCGGCAATTTCTCGCGTGCCTGTTGCTGGTGCAACTGGTGTTGCTGCCTTCTGCACCGGCGACCGCCGCAGCCGATTTCGATCTCGACGATTTCGCGGGTAAAGTCGTGATTCTCGACTTTTGGGCGTCCTGGTGTGTCCCATGCCGGCGCTCGTTTCCCTGGCTGAACGCAATGCATGCCAAGCATGCCAGTGAGGGCCTGGTCGTCATCGGCGTCAATCTCGACCTCGAGCGGGCCGAGGCCGAG
>DAOWGY010000323.1 GCA_030641695.1 Gammaproteobacteria bacterium | reverse complement strand
TGGACAAAGCGCGCGACGATTCGCTGAACCCTGAGTTTGCCGGGGAGTCCTGGCAGGCTCGGCAGGCCGATGCCCTGGTGACGATGGCGCGTGACTATCTCTCCGGAGAACACGGCACATCTGCCGGAACGGCAGAGAATTACCTCGTCAACGTGCACGTCGAGCGTTCCGCGCTGAGCGACGGCAAGGGTCGCTCAGGACTGCCTGTCGAGTCGGTGAAGCGCATCGCCTGTGATGCCGATACCGTGACGATCGTCGAGGACGAGCACGGCGAACCCTTGAGCGTGGGTCGAAAGACCCGCACGGTACCGACCGCAATCAAACGGGCACTCCAGGCCAGAGACAGGGGCTGTGTGTTTCCGGGATGTCACAACGCGCGCTTTGTCGATGCGCATCACGTGAAGCACTGGTCGGCCGGCGGCGAAACCAGTCTCGGTAACCTGATGCTCTTGTGCTCACGCCATCATCGCCTGGTGCACGAGGGCGGCTATCGCATCGACAAGGACTACCGGAACCGCTGGATCTTCAAACGCCCCGATGGCATTGCCGTGCCGTCCTGCGGTTATTCGCCCAGCGATTCCGTCGACGAAGACGTCGAAACAACAATCAATCACAATCAAACACTTAGGCGCGTTTCCGCGGAGGGGTTATTGAGCAGTCCGAAAATAACTCGACCGACGCCCTTGACACCGCTGATCGCTGCCCGGAGTAGTCCTCTATAAGCGATTTTGCAGAGCCCGGTGATACGATGGCGGAAGGCCGCACGGCCAGAAACCAAGAAGCGCCGACTGGACGAGGCCATCAAGCTTCTTCAACGTGGCGAGAAACTAGGTATGCGTTGAAGCCTTCGCAAACGAACTTCCGGTGTTGGCCGGACTCGGCCGTTGAGGAAATCGATGTTGGGCGACTGCTTCTGACCCAATATAGCTAGTCAGTCCCTCTCTCAGTGATACTGGACAGTGCACGTATAACAAGACTCGAGGCTTCATGATCTGGTCCTGCTCTCCTGTGCGATAATGAACGCACTAACAACAAAAGCCTGAGGCGGGGGATTCATGACCCGGTTACTCGTAGCCATTTGCGTCGGCGCATTTTCTGTGGTCGCAAACGCGCAGACGATTCTAATCGAAAACGTACGCATATTTAACGGGGTCGATACAAAGCTGACTCCCGGCCACATATTGGTGGTCGACGGAATCATCGAAACTGTTTCGAGCAAGTCCATAGATGTGCCGGACGGAGCGCAAGTTATCGACGGTGGTGATCGCGTACTGTCACCCGGGTTCATCGATTTGCACACGCACCTCGCGGGACAATAACCACGTGCCCAGAAAAAGTGGCACCCTACGGTTACCGGCTCCTACGCAGCCGATATGGCGCGCTTTTATCTCGATGCCGGTTTTACAACCATCCGCGACGCAGGTGGCACGCACCCGGATTTTGCTCGCGCGCTCGAACTCGGAACGATCTATGGCCCACGCCTGTTCCCGTCAGGCGCGGTTGTTTCGCAGACAGCGGGCCACGGTGATTTTCGGGCACCACACGATCCTCACCCGACGCTCGTTAGTGGCAATCCCTATATCGATCACGGCGCGTCGGTCCTTGCCGATGGCGCCGACCAGACGCTCATGGCCGTTCGCGAGAACCTCAAAGCCGGCGCTACGCAGATCAAGATCATGGGTGGCGGCGGAGTAATGTCCGAGTTCGACCCCATTCATTCCCTGCAGCCCTCGCCGGCCGAAATTCGCGCTGCGGTACAGGCTGCGAGCGACTGGGGCACCTACGTCCTCGCTCATGCTTACACCAGCGACGCGATACGTCGCCTTGTGGAAAACGGTGTCCGCAGTATCGAGCACGGGCTCCTGATCGATGACGCAACGGCGAAACTCGTCGCCGATAACGATGTCGTGATTAGCACGCAACTGACTGTCTATCGCACATTGCAGGACCTGCCCGGCATCAGTGAAAGAAATCTCAAGAAGCTCGAAGTCGTGCTGGCGGGACAGGAAAATCTGATTCGCCTTATTAAGAAGTACGATATTACGACCGGGTTTGCGACCGACTTCATCCAGGGCGGCTACGTAATGCTCACGCGTGAATTCACTGAGCGCGCCGAATACTGGACAGCTGCGGAAATCATGGTGCAAGCCACCTCCGAAGGCGCGAAAGTCATTCGCATGATCGGCAAACTCAATCGCTGGGGTAACTTCGGCGAGATTCGTGAGGGTTGGGTTGCTGATCTGCTGCTGATCAATGGCGAGCCGCTCGAAGACATTTCAGTACTCAGGGAATCGGAATCGGCCCTCGCCCTGATCATGAAAGAAGGCGTCATCGTCAAGAACAGCCTGTAACGGAATTTTTCGACTACACTGACGATATTGGCTGAAGGCAATCTTCGGCCAGCGGTAAACCAAACCTAATAACAACTGGAGAATCTTTATGCGTATCAAGTCAATACTATCGGGGGTTGCTGTTTTTGCTGTGTCGGGCCTGGCCTGGGCCGACCTGACACCTTGGGAAGACTATGAGGTCAGCGATGCCGTGTACTCGGTCACGACCGTCAAAGTCGACTCGAACATGGGGGATGCATACCTGGAGGGTCTTCGTGAGACCTGGGTTCCTGGCAACAAGGTCGCCCAGGAACTCGGCCAGATCGAAGAATGGTCAATCTTTCGCAGCGACCTGCCAAACAGCGGAGACTTTAATCTAATCCTCGTCGTCAAGTTCGCGAATACTCAGGACCCGACACCAAACAAGGCAGCGTACGACAAATTCATGGCGGCGTTCACTCAGCAACAGTCGGATCGCACCACCGAATATGCACAAAAGAACTACCCCGCCATGCGTGAAATTACCGGTGAATATTTTATGCGCGAAATCACCGTCAAGTAGAACAGCACGGCTCAACTAAACTGAGACCCCGTTGCAGCGGGGTTTCTTTTTTTTGGGACTGGATAACTCAGTCGCTGATGCGAATCGTCGCGTCCAGGTGCGTCTCGCAGGTCATCGAATTCGTGACAAGGCATACATGTTCCGCCTTTTCCAGCAGTCGCATCGCTTTTCTCTCGTCAGTGCCGGACGGCACCTCAAGGACGACGGTTTCCCTGCACTCCGTAAATCGCGTGACTTTCTCAACCCGATCGAGCACGGCATCCACGTCGCAACTGAGCGAAATCCAGTCGAACTTCGACGCTCGGGCGATGGCACGGAAGGAGAGAATGAAACAACCGGCGACAGACGCCGCCAGCAGTGTTTCCGGCGACCATTGATCCCCCGGCCCGCCGAACTCGGCGGGCGAGGCTGACTCAATTATCGACAGCCCGGGACTCGATAACTCGATATTTTCCGTCGCGCGGGCGGCAGCGGAAACGGCATAGTGGTGTGGCATATCCTGCATAGTCAGATCTCGGTAGACATTACAAACGGTTTTACACCGACGATTTTGTAGAGGTCATCGGGCTTGTAGACCGCATCGCCCTTCATGACCAGAGTCGCTCGACGCACGGCGCTGATGTCCTCTAATGGGTTGCCGTCCAGCAAAATCAAGTCCGCGTCTTTACCTACCGCGATCGAACCCGTCCTGTCGTCCACCCCGACGACCCGTGCAGAGTCGAGCGTCGCCATTCTCAGCACCGCCGCGTTCGGGATGCCCGCCTCTGCGTAAACTTCCAATTCCCGATGTATCGTGAATGCGGCCATGTTGTCGCTGCCCGGGACCAGCTGGATTCCATTTTCGTACAATTTTCTGAGCATCGCGGCCTGGTTGTCGAGTGACCTGGCCCAGGTCTTCCCATGGGGAAATTCCGGGCTGTACATGGCGCGGCTGACCGCCGGCGGCAGGTGCTCGATGACCGCCGCAAAAATCGGATCGGGCTCGCCGGCGACATGAATCAGCATCGATTCGAAAATGGCTGCAGTCGGGTCGATGACGACATCGTTCTCCTCGAGGAGCGCGATAAAGTCTTCAACCTCCTGGCTGTCGAGATCGAGGTCCGCCGCCTTCTCGCCGTACAAGGAAAAACGAATCTGCTGACGCGTATCCTCTCGGTCACCGGCGAGGAAATTCAGAAACACCATATTGATGTGCTGAATCTCGTCGTAGCCCGCCCTGACCGCCTGTTCTGCGGACATGAAGGCCGGAATGTGGCCGCTAATGCGCATACCGTGGGAATGCGCGCGCTCGGCAATCGGCGCGACCCATTCCGGCTCGATCGAACTGTACAACTTGATCTGGATGTAGCCGTGCTCCGCAAAAAAATCGACGCGCTCGAGGGCGTCCTCGAGCGATTCGGCAGCCCATCCCGATGCATATGGCCCTGCCTTG
>DAOWGY010000054.1 GCA_030641695.1 Gammaproteobacteria bacterium | reverse complement strand
TGGACAGAACTACGGCCGACGATAGTGGTGCTTATTCGTTTGCCGGAGTGGACACGGATACGACAGTCCGACTGCGCGTGCGCGCTGAGCTCAAGCGCCAGGGCTCGCCGAGCTGGGACGTCGAGGTTCGCGACAACGTTGACACATCCGCGACGCCGCCACCGCTGGGCAGCCGGCCTCTTTACACACTGTCAGGCAGTCAGTTCAATACCGGTACGGCCGATGTCACACGCGATCTGACGGCAACCACCGGCTGGAACGTCGCCAGCAACAGCTACACCGACACCCGGGCGGCCGCGCCCTTTTCGGTCCTCGATGCCATCTACTCGGCGATACAGTTGGTTGTCAGCGTCGATCCGGACGCTGCGTTTGCACCACTCGATGCATTCTGGAGTGTCAACAACACGCCACTGAGCCCGACCGATATCGATGCCGGTGCACTCCCCACGTCGTTTTACCGCCGCGATCTGGACTCCCTGTTCTTGCTGGGTGACGCGAACAGCGACACCGAAGAGTTCGACGACCACGTGATCGTGCACGAATGGGGACATTACTTCGAAGACAACTTCTCGCGCACCGATTCGGTTGGCGGCGCGCATGGGATAGGCGATCAGCTGGATCCGCGGCTCGCATTCGGCGAGGGGTGGGCAACCGCGTTGTCCGGCATGGCGCTCAATGATCCGATCTATTGCGACACCGGTCGGCCCGGCACCACTACCGGCTTTCTTGCACTGGGCACTGAAACCGGTTCTTACGATCCGCAGGGCTGGTATGACGAAGTCTCGGTGCTGCGCTTTATTTACGATCTCTGGGACACGACGAATGACGAGGGCACGACCGGCACCGACAACGGTTCAATCGGTTTCGGTCCGATCTACAACGTCATGGTGGGTCCGCAGGCGTTTACGGACAGCTTTACGACCGTGTTTTCGTTTGCCGCAGAGCTGCGGTCAATGCTGCCGCCCGCCGACCAGGTTTTTCTCGACTCACAACTCGTGCGCGAGGACATGACGCCTGGCTTCGACAAGTGGGGCGCGGGCGAGCTAAACAATGCCGGTGACGCTGTTAGCGTATTGCCAGTGTATACGGAGCTGACCGCAGACGGCTCGGTGGTCAATGTATGTGCGACCTCCAATTTCGATCCGTTCCATGAGAACAACAAGATCAGCGAACTTCGATTCCTGCGCATCAACATACCGAGCAACGGAAACTACGACGTCAGCATTACGACAACGACAACCGGTGTCTTGCCGCCCGACGATCCTCTCGATCCAGCGGATCAGAGCGACCCCGATATTTATATTTTCCGCGATGGCGTCCGGGACTTCGCCGCTTCTTCCACCAAGGGCGATGCGAACCAGGAGATATACACTGCAACATTTTCCGGGCCAGACACCTATGTCGCAGAACTGGTGGAGTACCGGTACTTTGACGAGGCTACTGCGGCTACATTTCCAGCGCCGATGTGTTTCGATGTTTCGTTCACGCCGCAATAGAGAGTTTCAACAGGTGAATAGCATGAATCGAGTGATGAATCCCCTTACTACTTTGATCGCGGGCTTGCTGCTGGCTGCGTGCGGCGATAGCGGTGTCGATGAGCAGAGCAGCGCGGCGGAGCAAGCCGTGGCAAACGACCCACCAGTGGCGGCCCTCGCACCCGATGAAAAATACAACGTGACCGCCAAGCCATCGGGTCCGGTAAAAATCAGCTATCGAATCATCGGCACCCCGATCGTTGGGCAGCCGGTGACGATTGATCTGCAGGTGGAATCCAGAGTCGGAGATATGCCCATCACGCTGAGTTATGAAACGAACGACTCGACAGCGATGACTTTCCCCGAGGCGCAGCTGCAGTCGGTATCGCTCACTCTTGTCGATGACGAACGGATGTCGGCACAACAGGTCACCGTGATCCCGATGCGGGAGGGCCGCTTGTTCCTCAATGTTGGCGCCGTACTCCAGACCGAGACTGGCTCGTTGCAAACCGTCACGGCCATACCGATCCAGGTCGGCTCGGCGCCGCGCGTACTGCAGGAAAACGGCGTCGTCACCACGGACGAGAACGGCGAACTGCTACGCGAGATGCCTGCCTCCGAGAGCTAACCTCGCAACATCCTTGTTGGAGCGCGCCTCGGCGCGCGATCGATGATCGGCGGATCGCGCTTCGAGAAGCGCTCCAACAACACCCGCCACCCGCTGCTCGCCTAGCCAACCACCGTCACATTATGGTGACTCGGTGCCTTAATAGGGAAATATTTCCCAGAATATTTTCCAGAAGTTGCTTTGTATCACAGACCGACGCGTGAAAAATCCATAACTTACGCAATAGGCTGCCGGGATTCCGTAAGGATTGATTGGGACCCGACAGCGCTGAGTTTACGGAAAGAGCACGTCGGCGCATGGATCAGGATCTCAGGGAAAAGATCAAGAGAGCGACAGAGTCGTCCGCAATCGAAAAGTCGGACTTTATTGCTTTGTTGCGTCTGGTCGATAAGCACTACGACAAGATGGAAGCGACGATTACCCAGTCGCTGACGACGACCACACCCGTAGAAACCATTTTCGATAGCGTGACCGAAGCGCTGATGTCCGTCAGCGATACGGGCGTGATTCGCATTTGCAACAAGGTGTGCGCGAAGTACTTCGGTCTGACCAAAGACCAGATCATCGGCTCGCAGATCGAGCACTTGTTGCCGGGTTCGAAGGGTCAGGACATGGCCGAGTTTCTGCGACCGTTCATGTCCGATCCGGACGATACTCATTTCGAGTTCTCGGGCGGCGATGTCGACGCGTGTCGCGCCGATGGCGAACACTTCGTTGCCGAGGTCAATGCAAGCAAGCTCGAAACCGTTGGCGGTCGTATCTTTGTTATCAGCCTGCGCGACGTAACCGAGCGTAAGGAATCCGAGGTGACCCTGCGGGAGAGCGAGGAGCGCTATCGCGCGCTCGTCGAAAACGCGCCCGAGGCCATCGTTGTTTTCGATGTCGATCAAAACCGCTTCGTTGACGCAAATGATAATGCATGTACGTTGTTCAACCTGTCGCGTGCGCGCCTGCTGACGGTTGGGCCGGAGGCCATAAGCCCCAAGATGCAGCCGGACGGAACTCCCTCTTTCGGCGTGCGCCGCGGTCATATCGACAAGGCCCTCGAAGGCGGCCACCCGACGTTCGAGTGGATGCACAAGAATACCAAAGGCAAGCAGATTCCTTGCGAGGTTCGCTTCAGCCGTCTGCCTGCAGGCAAGACGCGCCTGATTCGAGTCAGTATCAGTGATATCACCGAGCGCAAGCGCGCCGAAGCGCTTTCGTATGCGCAAAACAAAATTCTCGAGATGATCGCGTCGAGCACGCCGTGCGATCGTACCTTGCGCGCGATCTGTCGATTCGTTGAACGATTCGGCGACGGCCTGCACGCGGCCATCATGACGCTCGACAGGAAGGGCGAAATGTTATCGCTCGAGCAGGCACCGAGCTTGCCGGAACCGCTCAAGTTGATGCTGGACTTCGTCAAGGTGGCCGACGACGGCATTACCTGCAGCTCGGCGGTTTTTCATGCGAACGACAGCATCAGCGACGACATTGCAAAGGACTCGGGGTGGGCGCCGCATCTTCGTGATGCCGAGAAGTACAGTATTGGTGCGGCCTGGTCGTTCCTGCTGCACGGCGCGGCCGGGCGTGTCATCGGCACTCTGGATATCTATCTGCAGGAGTCGCGCGGGCCGAGTACCGACGAGCTCGATAAACTCAGCCGCATGGCGCGCCTTGCCGGCATCGCCATCAAGCGGCAAATAGATGAGGATCGCCTGCGCAATTCGGAAGCACGCTACCGCGGGCTGTTCGAGAACGTGGTGGACGGCGTCTACATTGCCTCACGTGAAGGTGACCTGATCGCGGCGAATCCGGCACTCGTCGAAATGCTCGGCTACGACAGCGTCGAAGACCTCAAAGCTGCGGGCAGGACGACGATGTTGTATGTGAACCCGATAGATCGCGAGCGCGTGTTTGCGCGTCTCGAGGCCGAGGGCGTCATCCGCAACTTCGAATATCGGCTGCGACGCAAGGACGGCAAGGAGATTGTCGTACTCGAGAACGCGCGGGCAGTGCACGACGACGACGGCAATATCGTCGCTCACGAAGGCACGATCACCGATATCACCGAGCGCAAACATGCCGAGACTCGCATCTTCGAAGAGAAGGAGCGCGCCCAGGTCACGTTGCAGTCGATCGGTGACGGCGTCATCACGGCTGATGCCGACGGGTGTATCGATTACATCAACCCGGTGGCTCAGGACCTCACGGGCTGGGACATGCGTGGTGCACGTGGCAAGCCAGTCACGGAAATCATGACGATCATCAACGAGCACACGCGTGCGACCGTCGATAACCCGGTCATGCGGTGCCTGAAAGAAGGCCGCGTAATCACGCTGGCCGAGAACTCAATCCTGATCAACAAGGCCGGCGACGAGGTGCCGATACAGGATTCGGCGGCGCCGATTCGTGATCGCATCGGCAACATCATTGGCTCGGTGATGGTGTTCCACGACACGAGCAAGGAATCGCGGTTGTTCCGTCAGCTGAGTTACCAGGCATCCCATGATGCAGTGACCGGACTAATCAACCGAAGTGAGCTGGAAAACCGGCTCATCAGTTCGTTTGAAAGCCTGCACAACGATAAGCAGGCGACGCACGCACTGCTGTACATCGACCTCGACCAGTTCAAGGTCGTCAACGACACCTTCGGCCATACGGCGGGTGACGAGTTGTTGCGGCAATTGTCCGAGCTCGTGCAGAAAAACATACGCTCGACGGATTTGCTCTCCCGCCTAGGTGGCGACGAGTTCGCAATATTGCTTGAGCGTTGTAGCGAACAACGTGCCCTGGAAGTCGCCGAGACCATACGTGGCTCGATAGAGGGCTATCGATTCGAGTGGCAGGACTCGTTCACGACGATACGGTGCTCGATTGGCGTCGTCATGGTGAGTGGCGAAGATGCTGACGTCGCAAGCGTCATGAGCTCGGCCGACGTTGCCTGCTATTCAGCGAAGGACATGGGCCGCAACCAGGTCCACCTCTACAGGGACAGCGACGCGTCACTGCGCCACGAAGAGATGAAGTGGGTGTCGCGTATTACCAGTGCGGTCGAGGAAGATCGCTTCGAACTCTATTATCAGCCCATCATCGGTATCGGCAAGCTCAATGGCACCAGTCGCGGCCACTACGAACTGTTACTGCGTATGCGCGACGAGAATGGTGAGCTCGTCGTTCCCGACCAGTTCATTCCGGCCGCGGAGCGCTACAATCTGATGTCGACGCTCGATCGCTGGGTAATTCACAAAGCGCTTTCGGAGCTTGCCGACCGTGAGGGCAAGGACGAGGCGCGCTACACGATCGCAATCAACCTGTCCGGCACTTCCTTGAGTGAGGACCGTTTCCTCGAGTATGTCGTCGATGAACTCAAGAAGCAGAAGCTTCCGAACGGTGCAATCTGTTTCGAGATAACCGAGACCGCGGCGATATCGAACCTGTCACGTGTCGTGCACTTCATGAATGCGCTGAAGCAACTCGGCTGCAAGTTCTCGCTCGACGACTTCGGTAGCGGCCTGTCATCGTTTACATACCTCAAGAATCTGCCGGTCGATTACCTCAAGATCGATGGCCAGTTCATCCGCAATGTAGCCAATGACAGCGTTGACGAGAGCATGGTCAAGGCGATTAGCGAAGTTGGTCACGCGATGGGGATTGAGACCATTGCGGAGCGCGTTGAGACCAAGCAGGTGCTCGATAAACTCGGCGCTCTCGGCATCGAATTCGCTCAGGGCTATTACATCGCCCGGCCGACGTCCGTGCAAAGCTTCGAGCCCTGGAATTCCGTGGCCGAAATGCGCGCGTAATCGGTTGGAGCGCTTCTTGAAGCGCGACTTCGTTAAGCCCGGATCGCGCTTCGAGAAGCGCTCCAACAGGGCTTGCTACTACCGTTGGAGCGGTTCTCGAACCGCGACTACGACTGAGCCTGATCGCGCTTCGAGAAGCGCTCCAACGACGGGCCTGCCGCGATATTCACGTGTATTCGGCAGCTTATGTTGGGTTAGACTGGGCGCGTGATCAATCGCGCTTCGAGTAGCGCTCCAACGATGGGCCTGTATGTCCGAGCGCAATAACAACAACGTAGAACTGCTGTCCCCCAGTGAGCCGACTCCGTATCGAGTCATGAATCCGGTCGCAGAAGCGCCGGTCCTGCTGGTGTGTGATCACGCGAGTTGCCGCTTCCCGGAATCGCTCGGCGACATGGGCCTCGACCCGTTCGCACGGCGTTGTCACCTGGCGATCGACATCGGCGCCGGTCCTCTGACGGAACGCTTGGCGGAGCACCTTGGTGTGACAGCGGTGCTTGCTCAATATTCGCGCCTCGTCGTCGATTGCAATCGCCAGTTGCTCGACCCCAGCGCGTTTCTCGTGTTCGGCGACGGCATCTTCATATCCGGTAACAGCAATCTCACGCAGGCCGACAAGACTGTGCGCAGCGAATCCATTTACTGGCCCTATCACAAGGCCGTCACGGATCAGATCGGCCGACTGCGCTCGATCGGACCGCCACCGCTATTTGTCTCAGTACATAGTTTCACACCGGTGTTGAACGGTAACTCGCGTCCGTGGGAGATGGGCGTCCTGTGGGACGCGGACGAAGAAATGGCAGGAATCATGCTGGAGCAACTTCGCGGCGCCGGTTACAAGGTGGGTGACAACGAGCCCTACACAGGCAAGGCACCACAGGATTTTACAATCGATCACCATGCAGAGGAGATCGGCCTGCGGCACGTGGCGATAGAAATTCGCCAGGACCTGATCGATGACGAGCAGGGTGTCGAGGAAATCGCCGAGTTGCTGCACGAAATAATCGAGTCGATTCCGGAGCGCATCGGGCTCCAGGGACAGGCTATGTCCGCGTAGCGGGGCGGTTAGCAAAGGGAGCGAATCCATGACCAAAAGCGGTCCCGAATTCACGATAGGCGTCGAAGAAGAATATCTTCTGGTCGACAAGGAATCGCGCAGCCTGATCATCGACCCGCCCGAGAGTCTGATGACCGAGTGCGAGGAGCGCTGCGGAGCACAGGTAACGTCCGAGTTGCTGCGCTCGCAAATCGAGATCGGCACCAAAGTCTGCAAAAACGTCCAGGAAGCCGAGGAAGACCTCAGGCGACTGCGCCGAATCATCATCGATGTGGCAGCCAATCACGGGCTCGCACCCATCGCCGCGTCGACCCACCCGTTCAGCCGCTGGTCGGAGCAAAAACAGACCGAGAAAGGTCGCTACCAGGCGTTGACGCTCGAAATGCAGGTGGCCGCCAGGCGGCTGCTCATCTGCGGCATGCACGTGCACGTCGGCATAAACGACGACGAACTACGCATCGACCTGATGAACCAGATGTCGTATTTCCTCCCGCACCTGCTGGCATTGTCCTGTTCATCGCCGTTCTGGGAGGGCCGCAACACGGGTCTTAAAAGCTATCGCCTGACCGTGTTCGACGCGTTGCCACGCACAGGCTTGCCGGAGAGATTCGTGAGTTACGCCGAGTACGAGCGCCACATAAACATCCTTATGGACGCCGGGCTTATCGAGGACGCGACGCGCATCTGGTGGGACCTCAGGCCGAGCGCCCGTTACCCGACACTGGAAACGCGCATCATGGACGTCTGTACACGGCTCGAGGACACGGTGTCGCTGGCAGCCATGCTGACTTGTATCCTGCGCATGCTGTATCGGCTGCGATCCTCGAATCAGCGCTGGCGACTGTACACGCCAATGCTCATTTGTGAGAACCGCTGGCGCGCAGTGCGTTACAGCTTCGACGAGGGACTCATCGACCTGGGTAAGGGCGGCGTGGTGCCGTTCGAAGAGCTGCTCGACGAGATTCTGAGCCTTATCTGGGACGATGCCAAGGCGCTCGGTTGCACCGAGGAAGTCGGCAACGCTCGCCACATTCGGACACGAGGCACGAGCGCACATCGGCAGCTGAAGCGCTACGAACTCGAGCGTGCCGCCGGCAGTACCGAGGAGGACAGCCTCAAGGCGGTCGTCGACATGTTGATCACGGATACTGGCCAGGGCGTCTAAAAAAAGGGGTCAGAGCCCT
>DAOWGY010000086.1 GCA_030641695.1 Gammaproteobacteria bacterium | reverse complement strand
GCGAACGAATCACCTCCTTGTGGCGGACGCCGAAGCGATGCTCCCCGTCGATGATCACCAGACCGATGTCCTTGAATGCTTTCGTGTGTTGCAGCAGGCGATGCGTGCCGATTACAACGTCGATCACGCCCGACTCCATGCCTGCCACGATCTCGCGTGCCTGCTTTGCGGACTGAAACCGGGACAGGACTTCGACGCGGATTGGCCAGTCGGCGAAGCGGTCACGGAAGTTCTGGCCATGTTGCTGCGCGAGCAGCGTCGTGGGCACAAGAATGCCGACCTGTTTGCCGCCATGGACTGCTGCAAATGTCGCGCGCATCGCGACCTCGGTCTTGCCGAAACCGACGTCGCCACAGACGATGCGGTCCATAGGCTGATCCGAGCCGAGGTCCTCGAGAACCTCGTCAATGGTTCGGGCCTGATCGTCGGTCGGCTCGAACGGGAAGCCGCTCTCGAACGCGCGATAGTCGCCCTCGGGCCAGCGGAAGCGGTGGCCGGGGCGGGCCGCCCGGCGTGCGTAGACGTCAAGTAACTCGGCGGCGGCGTCGCGGATCTTGCGAATCGCCCGTTGCCGGGCTTTTGCCCACTGATCGCTGCCCAGGCGGTGCAAGGGCGCGTTTTCGGGCGACGCACCGGTGTAGCGGGAAATCAGTTCGAGTGCGTGTACGGGCACATAGAGCTTGTCGCCATCCGCGTATTCGAGGTGCAGGAACTCTCCCTCGATACCACCCGTCTCGAGCGTTCTGAGTCCAATGTACCGTCCGACGCCGTACTCGGCATGCACGACCGGCGACCCCGTCTCGAGATCATTCAGTTGTCGAATAATTGCCTCGGGGTCGCGTTCGGCCCGTCGACGCCGACTTCGTGTCCTGACCCGGTCGCCGAACAGCTGCTGCTCGCTGACGATGGCGAGATCCGACTCTGGCAGCAGTACGCCGTTCTCCAGCGGTGCGATCGCGACGCTTATGCGCTCTCTGCGGGCCGCAAAGCTCGCCCAGTCGTCGATGCGCACGAGATCGAGGTCACGTCCGGCGAGCAGCTCGTAGACCTGCTCACGGCGCCCCGGCGAGTCTGTCGTGAACAGCACGCGCCCGGTGAAGCTCTGCAGAAATTGCATCAGGGCGACTGCCGGATCCTCGTAACGCGCCTCGACCTTGAGCGGGGGAGGCAAGCGTGTCGGCAGGTTCAAATTGCCCTTTTTTTCGGCCAGTGATTGCGCCGAATAGCGAATATGGCGATGGTGCTCGAGCTGCGACCTGACCGCGGCGCTGTCGGCGAAAGTCTCCGACGGGGAGAGCACCGGACGTTCCGGATCGAGGCTGCATAGCTCGTAGCGCTCCTCGATTTCGGTCCATGCCTGCGCGAGTACGCCCGGCAAAGCATCGGGCATGATGACGATGCAATCATCGGGCAGGTAGTCGGCGAGGCCTGCGGTTGCTTCGAAGAACAACGGCAGGTAGTACTCGATGCCACCGTGCGCGATGCCGTCCGACACGTCCCGGTAGACGCGGGAACGGCCTGGTTGGCCCTCGAATCGTTCGCGATAGCGCGCACGGAATTCCTGAATCGCTGTTGCGTCGAGCGGCACTTCCCGGGCCGGCAACAGGTTCAGTGCGTCGATGGCTTTGCCTGACAGCTGGGACTCGGCCGAGAAGAAGCGCAATGACTCGATTTCGTCGTCGAAAAAATCGATGCGTACCGGCTGCTCCGAGCCCATCGGGAACACATCGATCAGCGAGCCGCGCACGGCAAATTCACCGTGCTCGGTCACCTGTGGTACGCGCAGGTAGCCAGCCGCTGCAAGCGATTCGGTGAACTGATCGTGCGGCAGCACTTGTCCGGTTTGCAGCGACAGGGAACGTGCCGCGACGTAGTCGACGGGCGGCAATCGCTGCAGCAGCGCCGGCGATGATGCGATGATGATCCCGTTCCGCAGGGACGGCAATTTGGAAAGTACGGTCAGGCGCTGCGAGATGATGTCCTGATGCGGTGAAAAGCTATCCCAGGGCAAGGTCTCCCATTCAACGAAATGCAGCACCGGCACGCTATCGCCGGCAAAAAAACGCACCTCGGCTTCGAGCTGATCCGCATGACGAGGATCGTCAGCGAGAACGAGCAGTGGAGCATCGACTTGGCCCGCAAGCTCCGCAACCGCAAGCGCGGCACTTGCGCCGATGAGCCGCCCCCAGCCGCAGGACTGTCCAGGCTCCGGCAGCCCGGTCAAACCAGACAGGAGATAAGTGGCATCGGGCACGGCGCGATTATAGTCATGCGACGGGGTCGGACCAAGCTAACACTTTGACAGGACTGATCGTTTTCAATATTTGGGCACCAACTGTCGCCTTAAATCGCCAATTTTGGCTTCAAAACGGCGCGTTAGTGAGACAAGTCGTCACTGTAATTCTTAATCGCACTTTTTGGGGCAAGAAATGCCCTATTAAGGTCGATCAGATCGGCGATTTGACGCGAATATCTATACGGATCAATCAATAGCATGGGTCTGACCCCATTCCCACGGATACGAAAACGCCCGAGCAGTGCCCGGGCGTTGAGATAAGGGTTTGTGGTCTGTCTAGCGCCTCAGGACCGCGTGGATCACCCGGTCGTACTCGAAGTACACCGTGAAGTCCTGGTATTCCCAGCTCGAGATCGGCGGTTCGCCGATAGCGGCCTTTTTCGATACCGGGCTGCCGTACTTGGACTCGACCTGAGCCTGGGTCGTGCCCCGCATTGGGCGCGAGCCGTCTTCTCCCGCACTGATGGTGGAAGTTTGTACTGTTTCTGCATTGGCGCCTGCCATCAGGCCGATGGCCATGGCGACGATCGTGAATATGCGCAACTTGTGCATGGTGCCTCTCCGAATGCTTGCCGGAGCAATATAGCACTCGTGGAGGGGGCAAAAAACAGCTTAGATGCCCGGTTTGTGGTCCCGCGCGGATCACAGATCGCGGGAATGAGAGCTGCGTCACATTTTCCAGGTGGTCCGCCGCCACCGCCCGCGCGTTACGTATTGTGGTTTAATGCGTGGCGATGATTAACCCCGTCGAACTGTTTGTCGGGCTTCGCTATTTGCGCGCGAAGCGCCGCACCCGATTCGTATCGTTCATAACGCTAATTTCTTTGCTCGGCATCGCTCTGGGAGTCGCGGCATTGATCGTAATCCTGTCCGTTATGAACGGATTCGAAGGAGAACTTCGCAGCCGATTGCTCAGCATGTCGGCGCACGGACTTGTCACGGGTCCGGATGGTGTCACGGATGACTGGAGGCAACTCGTCGAAGATACCGAGGTCGAGGAAGGCGTTGCGGCTGCTGCGCCGGTTGTGCAATTCGAAGGCATGATTCAGTCGGGTCGCGATCTGCAGGCTGTGCTCGTGCACGGTATCTACCCGGACTATGAAGAGCGCTTGTCGGGCGAGGTCATCAACCTGCTCGACGGCGACTTGTCGAATCTGCAAGTGGGGAGCCGCGGCATTATTCTCGGTCGCGTGCTCGCGTACGATCTCGGCGTCCGCATCGGCGACGGTGTCGTGCTGTTGATACCGCGCCCGGTCGGCGATGGCACGATGGAGCCGGTGCTCAAGCGATTTATCATGCGTGGCGTGTTCGAGGCGGGTTTACAGGATCACGACAGTATTCTCGCGCTTGTTAACGCGCATGATGCGGCGGACATTCTCGGGCTTGGCGATGAAGTCAGCGCGGTCCGTTTTCGGGCACACGACGTCATGGCAGCGCCCGCGATTGCGGAGCGACTGCGGATGCGTCTCGGCGACGTTCACACCAGTGATTGGACGATCGAGAACGCAAGCTATTTTCGTGCAATCAAACTCGAGAAGACGATGATGTCGCTGATCCTGTCGCTGATCATCGGTGTAGCGGCTTTCAATATTGTTGCCAGTCTCGTGATGGTCGTAACTGACAAGACCAACGATATTGCGATTCTGAGAACGCTCGGCATGGGGCCGAACGGTGTGGTGCGCGTGTTCTTCGTACAGGGCGCAGTGATTGGCTGGGCCGGAGTTTTTGTCGGCGTTCTGCTCGGCGTGGTACTGGCGGTCAACGTACCCGTGATCGTACCTGTGCTTGAACAACTTTTCGGCTTTCAGATCATGCCGGGTGACGTCTACTACGTCACCAAGATTCCGTCCGAACTGGAGTGGGCTGATGTCACGACGATCGCCATCGCCGCGTTCGTTCTGACTTCGCTGGCAACGCTGTATCCGGCGCGGCGCGCGGCGCTCGTCAATCCCGCGCTAGCGTTACGATACGAGTAGGCGCAATGGGTCGAAGTTTCGAAACATGGATTGGCAATCGCTATGTGCGCTCGCGCAGCAGCAATAGTTTCGTCTCGCTGATTTCTGCAATATCGATGCTCGGCATCGCCATCGCTGTGTCTGTGCTGATCATCGTATTGTCTGTTGTCAACGGCTTCGAGAGGGAGCTCAAGGACCGCCTTCTTGCGATGACGGCGCACGCGAGTATCGAAGGCGTCGCGGGTGAACTGACCGGGTGGCAGGACTTGCGGCGCACGGCCGAGCGGAATGACAGGGTAACGGCGGCTGCGCCCTACGTCAGCGGGCAGGCGCTCATGGTCTTCGGCGAACAACTGAGCGGTGCGGAACTGCGCGGTATCGATCCGCAACAGGAAGACGCGGTATCGGGAGTCTCGGGACTGATGCTGGATGGCGAGTTGGGGAGTCTCGAAGCCGGCGAATTCAACATCGTGCTCGGAGTCGAACTTGCGAACGAACTCGACGTCGACATCGGCGACAAGGTGACCGTGATACTTGCCGAAGGCATCGTAACGCCGGCCGGCGTCGTGCCAAGAACCAAGCGCTTTACAGTGAGCGGTGTCTACCGCGTCGGCATGTACGAATTCGATCGTCGCCTTGCATTTCTCAACATCTCCGATGCGCAAAAGCTCTACCGCAAGAAGGACTCGGTTACGGGAATGCGGCTCGCCGTGACGGAGATATTCGAGGCCCACGCGATCGTCCGCGAAGTTGCCCTCGAGCACGGCACGCTCGTGTTGATCAGCGACTGGACGCGACGCCACGTCAATTTCTTTCGCTCGATTCAGATTACGAAGTCGATACTATTCGTGATTCTGTTGCTTGTGATTGCGGTCGCCGCATTCAATATCGTGTCGACGCTCGTCATGGTCGTGAAGGATAAGCAGGCTGACATTGCGATCCTGCGCACGGTCGGTGCCCGACCATCGAGCATACTCAAGATTTTCGTGACACAAGGCAGCGTCATCGGCATCGTCGGTACGCTGGCAGGTGTGTTGTTCGGTGTGCTGCTGGCCGTCAACCTGGAGAACGTAGTGACCTACCTCGAAGCGATTTTCGGCATCAAATTCCTCGCTGCCGACGTCTACTTCATCAGCGACCTGCCATCGGAACTGCGCCCATGGGATGTCGTCCAGATCGCCGCCATCGCACTTGTGCTGGCCCTCGGATCAACGCTGTACCCGGCCTGGGTTGCCGCCAGGACGGCACCTGCGGAGGCGCTGCGCTATGACTGACGTAATGCAGTCAGTGCTCGAGTGTCGCGGCGTTGTACGGCGTTTCGAGGAAGGCGCTACGCAACTCGAGGTACTGAAAGGTGTGGATCTTTCGGTCGCAGCGGCGGAGCGTGTCGCCATCATAGGTACGTCGGGCTCGGGTAAGACCACGTTGTTGCAGATCATGGGTGGTCTGGATGATCCGAATGAAGGCACAGTGCTGGTCGACGGCCAGGCAATGCATGGCGGCGACGAGAAGGCGAAAGGCGACCTGCGCAACCGTTATATCGGCTTCGTGTATCAGTTCCATCACCTGTTGCCCGAGTTCACGGCCGAGGAAAATGTGGCGATGCCGCTTTTGATACGCAGGGATCCCAAGTCTGAAGCGTTTGCGAAAGCGCGCGAGCTACTCAGCCGTGTAGGACTGGGCGAGCGGCTGACGCACAAGCCGGGCGAGCTGTCCGGTGGCGAACGGCAGCGTGCGGCCGTCGCGCGCGCCTTGATTACGCGGCCGCAACTGGTGCTTGCGGACGAGCCTACCGGTAACCTCGATGCCGGCAACGGCGAACACGTGTTGAGCCTGATGCTCGAGCTGAACCGGGAACTGCGGACCAGCCTCGTGATCGTGACGCATGATCACTCCATCGCGGAGCGCATGGATCGCGTACTCGTGCTGGAGGATGGACGCCTGCGCGAACGCAACAAGAAATAGGGTCACTGTCACTCTATTTCTTGTTGCGTTGCTCGCGTTTGCGATCTTTGTAATTGCCCAACGACGAGCGCCACAGCAGGTCGAGCCCGACATAGGCCAGCAGCGACGAAAGCGTGCCCAGCAATAAGCAGCCCAGCAACATCGGCTGCCAGATGTTGACGAACGTGTGCGTAACCCAGTCGAAAGACATTTCCACATCGAATGGTTGCTGCTCCATGTTGAGTAACCATGCGCCGAGGCGATAGGCAAAGAAGTACATCGGCCCTATCGTCAACGGGTTGGCGAGAAAAGTCGTCAGTGCCGCTACCGGGATGTTGACACGCCAGGCCAGTGCGGCGAACGATGCCCAGATCGGATGGCCCGGCACGGGCATGAACGCAAAAAACACGCCAATCGCTACCGCTGGTACGACGTTTTTGCGGCGAATGCCCCACAGCCGGTGGTCATCCGTCAGGTGCCGAAACGGAGTCAGGAACCATCGTTCACTGAACTGATGCCGTTTCATGGCGAATTTCCTGAAAAAGCGTCTTGGCATTCGTTGCTGAATCCGATTCCCTGACAAAGACGGACCATCTCCGCTGGCGCAGGACGGCAATGCGATGATCAAAGCCTGTCTGGGGCTGCTGGCAGGCGCTTACGCGCTGCACTTTAGCAGCTTTGCAGTGAGTTCCGACCTTGTCTTGCCGGTTCTGCTCGGCTTTGTACTGCTGCTGCGCGTCGCCGGGCGACATGCGGCTGTTCTGTTCGCGCTCGGCGTGACGATTTTTGCGTGGCACACGACGGCAGTCATCCAGTCGCGCGTGCAACCGCGTTTCGAGGGGGACAGCATCGTTGCCGTGGTGCGGATCATCGATTTTCCGCAATCCAGGGGCGACGCAGTCCGGTTCATCGCCGAGCCCGTCGACGACATCAGGGTCCCCCCGAGGATTCGGCTTAGCTGGTACCAACCATGGCAGCTACCCGAGATCGGCGACGTGTGGCAATTTGAATTGCGTCTCCGGAGACCGCGCGGCACGAGCAATCCCGGCGTATTCGACTACGAGACGTGGTTGTTTCGCGAACGGATCGGGGCAACCGGTTACGTTGTGAGCGGCAAACGCAACGAACGATTGCAGACGGATGCAGGCGGTGAACTCAACCACTTGCGCCAGGCGTTCATAAAACGACTGTCATCGGTTATTGACGATCGCAAGGCCGCGGCTGTCATTGCCGCAATCTCGGTTGGGGCGCGTCACCTGATTACGCCCGAGCAATGGCTGCGCTATGCGCAATCCGGCACCAGCCACCTGATGGCGATCTCGGGACTGCACGTAGGGCTCGTTGCGACGCTGACCTATCTTGTCGCGCTCGTGCTCTGTGCACTGGCCCGCGTTGGCGGCAACTATCAACGCGTGGCGTTGCTGATTTCGGTCGTGGCAGCTGCGGCGTATTCGTCACTGTCGGGCTTCGCTGTCCCCGCGCAACGCGCGACACTGATGCTGTGCCTGCTGGTCCTGGTGCTCGCTCGGTTTCGCCAGGCGAGTCCGGTAACGATCCTGAGTGCGGCCTGCTTCCTGGTAGTAATCCATGATCCGCTGTCGACGCTGGCGCCAGGCTTCAAGCTCTCGTTTGTCGCCGTGCTGTTGCTCCTGTGGTTTGCGAGGCGGGGCAGAGCAGGCCCGGCCGGTTCCTGGCCAATGCGTGCGACCGCTGCCGCCAGGCAACTCGCCACAATGCAGATATTCTTGCTCTTTGGCCTGGCGCCCCTCACCGTCGCCATCTTTCAACGTATTGCCTTCGTTGCCCCGATCGTCAATTTCATGGCGGTGCCGGTGTTCAGCTTCGTTACCGTTCCATTCGCGCTCGCGGGATTTATCCTCGATGGTCCGTTCGCGTTTCTCGGCGACGCTGCGCTACGAGTCTCTGCCACGAGTATTCAGTTGCTCGAGTGGCTTATCGACCGGTCCCTGTCGATCCCGTATTCAGGTGTCAGAACCGCAGTCATCGACGGCACCGGCTGGTTTTACGTGATACTGGTTCTCCCCTGGATCCTGTTGCCGCCAGGCTGGCCGGGCCGGCAGGTTGCATGGCTCGCGGTGCTCGCCGTGGTTACCTGTCGAATCGATGGCCCGCCAGACGCTTGCGTGGACGTGCGCATGCTCGACGTGGGGCAGGGACTGGCGGTTGTCGTGCGAACACGGCAACACACGATGTTGTATGACACCGGTCCGGCCTTTCGCGGTGGCGCCAGCATGATCGATCGTGTCGTATTGCCGTATCTGTCGGGGCAGGGTGTTGACCGTATCGACCGGCTGGTCGTTTCGCATTCCGATCTCGATCATGCCGGCGGCGTCGATGACTTGCTTGCCGGTATCAGCGTTGGCGACGTAATTGCCGGCGAGCCGATCGGCAACGCCGACATGCCCGTGGCGCGTTGTCACCGTGGTACATCCTGGGTGTGGAACGGAATCGGGTTTCGCGTATTGCACCCGGCTGCCGGCCAGGGTCACAAAGGTAACAATGCGTCCTGCGTGATCGTGATTGAAGCTGGAGCGATGCGCCTTTGGCTAACCGGCGACATCGAGACAGAGGTCGAGCGGGCGCTGTTGCGTGCAGGCCTTGTCGAAGGCGCCGACGTCGTTATCGTGCCGCATCATGGCAGTGAGACGTCGTCGAGTCGCGCATTCGTCAACGCGCTTGCGCCCGCAATTGCCCTGGTATCGGCAGGTCACGGCAATCGTTGGGGACTGCCACGTCCGGGCGTCGTCGGACGCTGGCAGGAGATGGGCTCCCAGTTGCATCTGACCGCTACCGACGGGGCAGTTGGCGTGCGGCTGTGCGCGGATGCCGGGATCGTCGACGTCACTCGCCACCGGCAGCGTAGCCGGCGCGTGTGGCACGAAAGCGACGATCGCTGAGCGGGGAGAATTTTCGCCCGCGGCGCTGTATATTTCATTTTTCCTCCGAGTCTGCCTGCATGGTTGAAATCGTCAAATCCGGTGGTTGGCTGATGGTGCCGATCATCCTCTGCGCGATCATCGCGATGGGGATCATCCTCGAACGCTTCTGGACGCTGCAACAGAAGCGCGTCATTCCGGAGGATCTGACCAGCAAGGTGTGGGGCTGGGTCAAGAAAGAGCAGCTCGACCAGAAGCAGATTCAGAGTTTGCACCAGGGATCGCCGCTTGGGCAGATACTCGCGGCCGGCCTGATCAATCGTGACCGCGACCGCGTGATTCTGAAAGACGCGATTGAGGATACAGGTCGGCATGTCGTCCATGAACTCGAGCGCTACCTCGAGACACTGGGGACGGTCGCTGCGGTAACGCCGTTGCTTGGCCTT
>DAOWGY010000082.1 GCA_030641695.1 Gammaproteobacteria bacterium | reverse complement strand
TTGCGCAGAGTCGCAGCAGCGGCGACCGCCGGGATGAGCAGTACGATGAATGCCAGTAGGCGCATCGGCTCTAGTCGCCGAAGAGATCCTTGAGGGCTCTCTTCGCCTCGTCCTTGAGTCGGTCTTCGATATCCTGCTCTTCCTCAGGTTCCTCGCCCTCGGGTGTGGGCTCTTCACCTTCCGCAGCGGGTCCTTCACCGTTGGCCGGTGGTTCTTCATCGCCACCAAGTAGCTTGTCGAAAAGGAGTCTCTTCGCTTCTTCCTCGACGCGTTCCTTCAACATCGCCTCGACATCCGGCCGGATGCTCGGGCTCGCAAGCGAACCCGTGATCCTGAACGGAATGACCGCCTTGGTGAAATCGTCCAGCTCCTCCTGGCTGACATCGGTTACAAACTCGGGGCGCTGCAGGACTCGTCCCGTTACCGTGTAATCAACGCTCGCCTCGACGAAATTCACGGCGCCGCGACCAGTGACTTGCATGAATGGTAGCTCCGCAAAGAAGTCATCGTTCTGCATGACACCGTTGGTCACTACCCCGCTTGCTTTTATGGAACTGAACTGTGTCCGCGGCGCCGATGGCAGTTCCGGCTCGGGCAAACCTTTGAAGTAGGCGCGTGCCTTGCGCATTTCATACCAGACATCGGTGCCTTCCCACGCACCGTCCAGGAGCTCAATCGATATGTTGCCGTCAAGATCGCGGCGAATAGCGTTCATGTCGGCACCACGTCCACCGAGCTGGAATGAGCCGTTGACCATACCGGTGATGTTGTCGACGCCGAACATGGCGCGAGCCATCGGCGCGAGGTTGACGTCCTTGATGTTCTCGTTGACGGTTATCGAGGGCACGTCGCCGGCGGCGTTGATACGAATATCGCCGCGGTAACCACCTTCGAAAAAGTCGGCCGACATCGGGTAAATCCGCAGCTGCCCTTTGGCTGCATTGACGCCGACAGTGACATTCTCGAACAGGATGTCGCCGAGGTTTACACGCTCAATCGAGAGATTCCCGCGGGCATTCAAAGGACGAATGAGTTCGGCAGGAATCTCGACCGTTTCCGTCGCACCCGCCCCGCCCGTTGCCTCTTCACTGGCGGGTGCCATGTAGCGGGCGATGTCGATGCTGTCGCCAGCCAGGTCGAGTTCATAGAAGCCCTCCGTGGCTCGTGGCACGCTGAGTTGGCCGGTGAATGTCGTGTCATCGATAACGAGCCGCAGATCCGACAGCGTGATTGCATCCGGGCCGACTTGCGCCCTTGCGTCGACCGTCAGCTTGCTGAGCACATCGGGGTCGGCCGTCTCCGGCACCTCTATGTTGAGTTCGTTCATCAGTGTGCGTGGCGAGAACGCGGCGATATTGAGTGTCGCGCTCGGCCGCGGATCGGCCGCATAGGAGAATGGCTCCACATCGGCCTGCAAATCGACGCTCATCAGTTGCAGTTTGATCTCGCCGACATCTGCCGACTGGATCGCCGTTTGCAATTCGATCGCGGGTGCCGCAAATCGCACGGTGGCCGGTACGTCGGTGATTCCCTCGACACGCCCATCAATCTCCAGATCGTCAATGGTGATCGTCGCCGCATCGGTGTCGAACGCGACAACCGCGTCGATATCGATCTGTCCCGAGATACCGGCAGGCTGGAGTGCGAACGAAAATCCGCCGTCGAGCGGCACCGCTACCCCGGATGCGATGTGGCCGGATACCAGGTTCAGGTCGGTCAGCTCAAACCGGTCTCCGCTGCCGGCATCGGTGTATGTGAGCGCCGCATCGGTGATTTCGATACTGGCCACATCGATCGTCGCCGAAGCTCCGCCACTGTCCGTGTCTTCGTCGGGTTCATCGGGCTGGCTCTCTCCGGCCTCGCCAAAGTCTTCCCAGTTGCCGGTACCGTCTTTGCTGACCTGCAGGTTGACTCTGAGGCTGTCGAGTGCCGCCGTGCCGACGACCACTTCGCGTCGCAGCAGCATCGGCATCACGCGCACGCTCAGTCGCGCCGACTCGAAGCTCGCGAACGGCGTGTCGTCGAATCCCGGTGCATTGCCGAGTTCCGTCCGGCCAATCTCGATCGCCAGCCACGGAAACAGGGTCAGTTCGAGGTCGCCCTCGATGACGAAATCTCGCCCGGTCGCGTCTTTTACGCCCGCGGAGATCCTGTCCTTGTAGTCATTCGGATCGAAGACCAGCGCGAACATGACCGCCGCGACAATGAGCAACGCAACGACAACGCCAATAAAAATGCCAAGAATCTTGAGGGGTCGGCCCATGGATCCGCACCAGAGGTTGGGGGGGCCGTCTAGATTACCAAATTGACGAGTCGTTGGAGCGCTTCTCGAAGCGCGAATTTGGCTAACCGGAATCGCGCTTCGAGAAGCGCTCCAACAATACTACTCCTTGCAGAGATTCACGCCGCCGTTCAGCGTCGAGATGCTGACGCTGCCATCGCCATTGCCTTCTGTGAAGCTCAGCTCCCAGCCCGGCGCGTACTTGCTGACTTTCTCCGCTTTGGGGCCGAAACAGTTTTTGATGCGGCCGTTAAAAGTCTCGATTTCGAACTCCGCCGAGACACTGCCGACAACGGGTGATCTGTCCAAGGATATCAAACACGATAGCGTACCAAACTTTTTGCTCGAGCTGCTAGCTAAATACCCATGGATACAATACCTGCCCCTGCTGTTTGCATTTTTATTAATACTCCTTATCGTACTGCTCAACCTGACCGGTGTCGCCCGCAATATTGCTTTGGCCTTAGTTGCCGCCTCACTCGTGCTCTTT
>DAOWGY010000183.1 GCA_030641695.1 Gammaproteobacteria bacterium | reverse complement strand
TCACCGAGGTCCGTGCGTGACGACTAGTAGCGGTATGTGTCTGGCTTGTAAGGACCGTCTTTCGACACGCCGATATAGTCGGCTTGCTCGTCGTTGAGATCGGTGAGCCGGGCACCGATGCGATCGAGATGCAGCCGCGCGACCTTTTCGTCGAGATGCTTGGGCAGAACATAGACCTCGTTGTCGTACTGGTCACTGTTTTGCCACAACTCGATCTGTGCGAGCACCTGGTTGGTGAAGGAGTTCGACATCACGAAGCTCGGGTGGCCTGTAGCACAGCCGAGATTCACGAGGCGCCCTTCGGCCAACAGGATAATACGCTTGCCATCAGGGAAGATAACGTGGTCGACCTGCGGTTTGATGTTTTCCCATTCGTAATTGTGCAAATGGGCGACATCGATCTCGTTGTCGAAGTGACCGATATTGCAGACGATGGCCTGGTCTTTCATACGCTCCATCTGCGGGCCGGAAACCACGTGGTAGTTCCCGGTCGCGGTCACGACGATGTCCACCTGATCGCAGATTTCGTCGAAGACAACGACGCGATAGCCTTCCATCGCCGCCTGCAAGGCACAAATCGGATCGATCTCGGTGATCCAGACCGTCGCGCCGAGCCCACGCAGCGATTGTGCGCAACCCTTGCCTACGTCGCCGAAGCCACAAACGACAGCTGTCTTGCCGGCGATCATGACGTCGGTGGCGCGCTTGATGCCATCGACGAGCGATTCCCGGCAACCGTAGAGATTGTCGAACTTGGACTTGGTGACCGAGTCGTTGACGTTGAAGGAAGGGCAACCGAGGCTGCCGTCTTTCATCATTTCGTAGAGCCGCTTGACCCCCGTCGTCGTCTCCTCGGACAGACCGCGGACGTCTTCCAATAGCTGCGGATACTTGTCGTGCATGAGGAGCGTCAGATCACCACCGTCATCGAGCAACATGTTCGGATGCCAGCCGTCCGCTCCATTGATGGTTTGCTCGACGCACCACCAGTATTCTTCCTCAGTCTCTTCCTTCCAGGCGAACACCGGAACACCCGTTGCGGCGATAGCGGCAGCGGCGTGATCCTGCGTCGAGAAAATGTTGCACGAAGACCAGCGGATCTCGGCGCCGAGCGCTGTGAGCGTCTCGATGAGCACGGCCGTCTGGATTGTCATGTGCAGGCAGCCCGCGATACGTGCGCCCTGCAAAGGCTGTTGGCCGGCGTACTCCTCGCGAGTCGCCATCAGGCCCGGCATCTCGGTTTGCGCAATGGCTATCTCCTTGCGCCCCCAGTCGGCCAGCGATATATCCTTGACCTTGTAGTCGTTAGTTTCGATGGCAACGGCTTCGCTGCTCATATTGGTCTCCAGTGTAGTGTGTCAGGCCGCCGCCGCGCCGCGCAGCGCGTCAGCTTTGTCAGTTCTTTCCCACGATGCGTCGATGTCCTCGCGGCCGAAGTGTCCGTAAGCCGCGGTCGGTTGGTAAATCGGCCGAATCAGGTCGAGCATCTGCAGGATTCCGTAGGGTGTGAGGTCGAAATTTTCACGAATCAGTTCCGTCATGCGAGTATCTGAAATCATGCCAGTGCCGAAGCTGTGCACACTGATCGAAGTTGGTTCGGCGACGCCTATGGCGTACGACACCTGGATTTCGCAACGGTCTGCGAGGCCGGCGGCGACAATGTTTTTCGCGACATAGCGCGCGGCGTAGGCTGCGGAGCGATCGACCTTGGACGGGTCCTTGCCCGAGAAAGCGCCACCGCCATGACGTGCCGATCCGCCGTAGGTATCGACGATGATCTTGCGCCCGGTCAGTCCGGCGTCACCCATCGGCCCACCGATCTCGAAACGGCCGGTCGGGTTGATGTGATATTTCGTGTCCTTGCTGAGCAGCTTTTCGGGAAGCACCGGCTTGATGATCTCTTCCATGACGCCTTCGCGCAGGTCGTCCATGCTGACGTCGGCATGATGCTGCGACGACAGCACGACGGCGTCGATGGCAACAGGTTTGTTGTCTTCATAAACGAACGTCACCTGGCTTTTGGCGTCCGGACGCAGCCACGGCAAGGTGCCATTCTTGCGAACTTCGGCCTGGCGGCGCACGAGCTCGTGCGCGTAGGTGATGGGTGCGGGCATCAGCACGTTGGTTTCGTTGCTGGCGTAGCCGAACATCATTCCCTGGTCACCGGCACCCTGTTCCTTGTCGGTGGCGCGATCAACACCCTGGGCGATATCGGGAGACTGCTTGCCGATGGCGTTGAATACGGCACAGGAATGGCCGTCGAAGCCCATGGCCGAATCGTCATAGCCGATGTCGACTACCGTTTTGCGCACGATGGCCTCGAAGTCGACCCAGGTGGATGTCGTTATCTCGCCGGCGAGCACGACGGCGCCGGTCTTGACGAGCGTCTCGCACGCCACTCGCGCCTTGGGGTCCTCTTCTATGATCGCGTCCAGAATCCCGTCGGAGATCTGATCGGCAATCTTGTCCGGATGTCCCTCGGAAACCGATTCCGAGGTGAACAGAAATGCATCACTCATGGGGTTTGTCTTCGTTGGATTTTCGGGGGCCGCATTGTACCGCAATGCAACGCACCGGGACCATCTGCCTGACGACAGACACAAATGCTTACGTATGCAGCCGAATTTTTCGGGGCATTGCGGTAACTGCTGCTTGCGACGCCCGGGAAAAAGCACGAAAATGCGCTGCGCGCGCATGCCAAATACGCTGCGCGCAGGCGCACTTTTTCTTACAGATTCAACATAAAAGAGGCCACCAGGCCCGGAAGACCTCAATGTCACATCAAGCCAATGCCGCCGGCCAGCCGGCCCGGCGAGATCTCGCGAACGCCATACGGGCGCTCTCCATGGATGCAGTACAGGCCGCGAACTCGGGTCACCCCGGGGCCCCGATGGGTATGGCTGATATCGCGGAAGTGCTTTGGAACGACTACCTGAAGCACAATCCGGCGAATCCGCGCTGGGCTAACCGCGATCGTTTCGTGCTGTCCAATGGTCACAGCTCGATGCTGCTGTACAGCTTGCTGCACCTGACGGGCTACGACGTATCGATCGACGAACTGAAGAACTTTCGTCAGTTCGGTCAACGCACGGCCGGACATCCGGAGTACGAGCCCGAAATGGGTATCGAAACGACCACGGGTCCGCTGGGGCAGGGAGTGACGAACGCCGTCGGCATGGCGCTGGCCGAGAGAATGCTGGCCGCCGAATTCAACCGCGACGGTTTCCCCGTCGTGGACCACCGCACCTGGGTATTCCTCGGCGATGGCTGCCTGATGGAAGGCATTTCGCACGAAGCCTGTTCACTTGCCGGCACGCTGAAGCTCGGCAAGCTGGTCGCGTTCTATGACGACAACAATATTTCGATCGACGGT
>DAOWGY010000140.1 GCA_030641695.1 Gammaproteobacteria bacterium | reverse complement strand
GAGCGCAGGAAAATGCCGAGCGCGAGTGCCGGGGACATCATCGTCTTCAGCGGTATCGACGAACTCGCGATATCGGACACGCTTTGTCCGCGGGACCACCCCGAAGGGCTTCCCGCGCTGGCGATCGATGAACCGACGATCAGCATGACCTTCCAGGTCAATAAGTCGCCGTTTGCAGGAAAGGAGGGCAAGTACCTGACCAGCCGCCAGATCAGCGAGCGATTACAGCAAGAGCTGAAGCACAACGTGGCGCTGCGTGTCGATTCCACCGAGGATCCGGACAAGTTTCGAGTGTCCGGACGTGGTGAACTGCATCTTTCGGTGCTGATCGAAACGATGCGCCGGGAAGGGTTCGAACTCGCCGTGTCGCGACCGGAGGTTATCGTTCACGAAGAAGACGGTGTACGGACCGAGCCCTGGGAACAACTCACGGTCGATTTTGGGGAGAGTTATCAGGGCGCAGTGATGACACGGCTCGCAGACAGAAAAGGCGAGCTGCAGGCAATCGTTCCGGACGGCAAGGGAAGGGTACGGATCGACTACCGCATTCCGACTCGCGGCCTGATTGGTTTTCGCACTGAGTACCTGACTGCAACATCGGGCACCGGCCTCCTTTATCACGTCTTCGAGTCCTACGACCGTTACATTGCCGAAGATCTCGGGCAAAGAAATAACGGCGTGCTCGTCTCGATGATCGCCGGAAAGGCCCTTGCTTATGCGCTCTTCAACCTGCAGGAGCGTGGTCGGCTCATGATTGGTCATGGCGAAGCCGTTTACGAGGGTATGATCATCGGCATTCACAGCCGTGGCAATGATCTGGTCGTCAATCCGACGAAGGCGAAGCAACTGACGAATATTCGCGCGGCAGGCAGCGACGAGAACATCGTCCTGACGCCACCCATCCGCTCGTCGCTGGAACAGGCGCTCGAGTTCATCGATGATGATGAACTGGTGGAAGTTACGCCGCAGAGCCTCCGGCTGCGCAAGAAGCTGTTGACCGAAAACGAGCGCAAGCGCGATGCGCGGATGCGTGCCTGATTATTGCGTCGGTCGGTGCAGGCTTGTTGGAGCGCGCCTCGGCGCGCGATTCGACGTACGCGCGGTCGCGCGCCGAGGCGCGCTCCTACAGACAGTCGGGCTGGTTTTCAGGGGCGGCGTCTTTGAAGGCCTGCAATTCGTTGCAGGCATCGACAACGGCGACGAGGCGAGGGTATTCGTCGAGTGGCACGTCAAAGCGTCTCGCGTTGTACATCTGCGGCACCAGGCAGGCATCGGCGAGCGTCACTTCCTTGCCGAAAGTGTACGGTCCTGCATGTGAATAGCTCACCGAAAGCTGCTCGGCCGCCTGGAAGCCGGCGGCGATCCAGTGCGTATACCAGGCGCTCTTTTGGTCGTCGCTTACGCCTAGCTCGCCCGAAAGATACTGCAGCACGCGCAGGTTGTTGAGCGGATGAATGTCGCAGCAGATGATGTTGCAGAGCGCGCGAACTTTGCTGCGCAGCGGCTCTGCTTCCGGCAGTAACTTCGTTTCCGGGTGAGCTTCTTCCAGGTACTCGAGGATGGCCTGTGACTGTCCGATCGCAACATTGCCGTCATCGAAAAACGGCACGAGCATCTGCGGATTTATCGCCCGGTATTCGTCCTTGCGGTGTTCGTTCTCTCCGGGCGCGAGTGACACCGGAACGGCCTCGTAGGCTAGCCCCTTGAGATTGAGCGCGATGCGTACGCGGTACGCGGCAGACGAACGCCAGTAGGTGTAGAGCTTGATAGTCATGTCGAGCAGATTAGTACTGCTCGACCTCGTGATCAATCGCTCCGAAGATCGAGTTGCCGTCGGCGTCGTTCATCTCGATGCGTACGCGATCGCCGAAGTGCAGGAACGAGGTCTGCGGCTTGCCCGATTCTATCGTCTCGATGGTCCGAATCTCTGCGATACAGGAGTAGCCGACGCCGCCTTCACTGATTGGCTTGCCGGGACCATCATCAAGCTTGTTCGATACCGTGCCCGAGCCGATGATGCTGCCGGCGCCGAGCGGGCGTGATTTCGCCGCATGTGCAACGAGTCGGCCGAAATCGAACGTCATGTCGATACCCGCGTCCGGTTTGCCGAACGGTTCGCCGTTCAGGAACGACAACAACGGTAAGTGCAATTTGCCTTCCTGCCAGGCATCGCCGAGTTCGTCGGGCGTAACCGCAACCGGCGAAAATGCGCTCGAGGGTTTCGACTGGAAGAAGCCGAAGCCCTTCGCGAGTTCGCCCGGAATCAGGTTCCTGAGCGACACATCATTGACGACCATGATCAACTGGATATGGGAAAGTGCGTCTTCGGCACTGACTCCCATCGGCACATCGTCTATGACGACGGTGACCTCGGCTTCGAAGTCGATGCCCCAGTCTTCGCTGGCGGCGAGGATAGGCTCGCACGGCCCGATGAATGAATCGGAGCCACCCTGGTACATCAGGGGTTCTGTCCAGAAGCTCTCCGGCATCTCAGCGCCGCGGGCCTTCCTGACGAGTTCGACGTGATTGACGTAGGCAGAGCCATCCGCCCACTGGTAGGCGCGCGGTAGCGGCGCCATGCAGTCTGCCGGGTTGAAGTCTTCGCCGGCTCCGCCTTCCAGGCTTGCGGCGAGTTCGGCGAGTGCCGGCTCGGCATCAGTCCAGTTGTCGAGTGCTTCCTGTAGCGTGTCGGCGACCTGCTCAGCGGTAACGTAACGGGACAGGTCTCGCGATACGACGACAAGCTGGCCGTCGCGGCCGCCCTTCAGAGAGGCTAGTTTCATTACTCAGTTCCGGTGAATTCGAGTTCGTGCAGCCAGGCCGCATGACGTGGTGCTTTTTTGGTCTGGCTCCATTCTTCGAGCATGTCGGGTGCGACGCGCTTGAGTTCGTCGATCTGTTCTTGTGTCTGTGTGTTTGCTACAAGCTCCAGTCGATGACCGTTCGGGTCGAAGAAGTAAATGGACTGGAAGATGCCGTGATTGATCGGGCCGATGACATCGACGCCCTCGGCCTCCACGTGTTCTTTCGCCGCGAGCAGGGCGTCATAGTCTTCGAGTTCGAACGCGATGTGTTGCACCCATTCGGGCGTGTTGTGGTCGCGGTCCATCTCGGGACGAGTCGGCAATTCGAAGAACGCGAGTACGTTACCCATGCCAGCGTCGAGAAAGATGTGCATGTACGGGTCGGGTTCCTTGGTCGACGGCACCTTGTCTTCGGCGAACGCAATCAGGAACTCCATGTTCAATACACGCTGGTAGAACTCGACCGTGTCCTTCGCGTCCTTGCAGCGGTACGCCACGTGATGGATACGTTTGAGGTTCATGCTTATCTCCTACGAAGCGTCGTCAGCCGACACTACGCCGCGTGCAATCTGGTCGCGCTCGATCGACTCGAACAACGCCGTGAAATTGCCTTCACCGAAACCGTCATCCTCTTTGCGTTGGATGAATTCGAAAAAGACCGGGCCAATCATGAGTTCCGAGAAGATCTGAAGCAAGAGCCGCGGTTCGCCGTCTTCCGTGTTGCCATCGAGCAGGATACCGCGCGACTGCAGTTCGTCGAGCGGTTCTCCGTGCCCGGGCAGACGTTCCTCGAGCATTTCGTAGTAGGCGCCCGGCGGTGCGGTCATGAACGGCAGGCTGCGCTTTTTCAGGCGGTCCCAGCATTCATAGAGATCGTCACAGGCCAGGGCGATATGCTGAATGCCTTCGCCGTTGTAGGCCATCAGGAATTCTTCGATCTGCCCGACGCCCTTCGACGCTTCTTCGTTCAAGGGTATGCGGATGCGGCCATCCGGTGCCGTCATCGCTTTCGATAACAGGCCCGTGTACTCGCCCTTGATATCGAAGTAGCGAATCTGGCGGAAGTTAAAGAGGTCCTCGTAGAACTTCGCCCAATACTCCATGCGGCCTCGATAGACGTTGTGGGTCAGGTGGTCGATCTCCGTAAAGCCGCAGCCTTCGGGGTGGCGTTCGACGCCATCGAAGAACTCGAAGTCTATGTCGTAGATCGTAGTTCCTGGCGAGTAACGATCGATCAGGTACAGCGGTGCGCCGCCGATACCCTTGATCGCGGGCAGGCGCAATTCCATCGGGCCTGTCGGGATTTCGATTGGCTGTGCCCCGAGTTCGAGCGCGCGATCGTATGCGACGTGCGCATCTTTGACCCGAAACGCCATGCCGGCTGCACAGGGCCCGTGCTCCTGCGCAAAGTAAGCGGCCCGGCTCTGCGGTTCCTCATTGAGGATGAAGTTGATGCCGCCCTGGCGATACAAGGTCACTTTCTTGGAGCGATGGCGCGCCACGGCTTCGAAACCGAGCGCATGGAAAACGGGCTCGAGCACGCCCGGTTCGGGGGATGCGAATTCGACGAACTCGAAACCGTCGAGACCCATCGGGTTTT
>DAOWGY010000014.1 GCA_030641695.1 Gammaproteobacteria bacterium | reverse complement strand
CAACAGTTATTGCTCCACATCTTTGCCTGATAACAGGTCGTCCAGTGACGGCGGCGGGTGGTCCGGGCCCATGCGGCCGGATTTCAGCCGGCCGACGTATTCCTTGTAGGCCCGCATCGCCTGGTAACCGAAGATCCAGCAGATCGGGATATTGGCGATGACCAGGACGCCGGTTCCGACCCCGATGATGTTGTCGAGATCCGTGTCGCTCTGGATGAAGCCCAGCGTTGCGACGATGATGAGCATGCAGTAGACGACTTTGAATCCGAACAGCGCTCTGTCGCCCGCGAGAAAGACCATTCCCTGTTCGCCGTAGTACGCCCACGAAATCATTGTCGAGATGGCGAACAACCAGGCTGCGATGGTGACGAGCCACTTGCCGAGGCCGGGCGTGACGCTGTCGAACGCTTTCGCTGTGAGCGTTGCACCGAGGTAGGTACGGTACAGGCCGTTACCTACGATCCGTGGTTTGACATCGCTGACGAATGGCTCCCACGATACGAAGTACCCGTCTGCGTTACGGGCGATTCTTCCCTCCAGCTTGTGCCGGTCGAAGCCGCCGTCACGATGGTGTGCCGCGACAACCAGGATAGCCTTGTCACCTTCCCGCCAGTCATCGCCGGTGACGCGGCTGTCCTCGAATTGCCAGCCAGCTTCCGATTGCAAGACCACCGGAGGTCCGCTGAACGCAAAATCCGGCGCACGATTCCAGACGCCGGTTGACAGGATGATCAGCGCCGTAAACGTGCAAACGACAATCGTGTCGATGAACGGCTCGAGTCCCGCAACGATTCCCTCGCGTGCAGGCTCATCGGTCTTTGCGGCCGCGTGGGCAATCGGCGAGGAGCCCTGGCCCGCTTCGTTCGAAAACACAGCGCGTTTCATTCCGAACAGGAACGCGGATGCCGCTGTGCCGCCGATGAAGGCGCCGGCGGCCTCGGTCGGCACGAACGCCGATTTGAAGATCAACACGAATATCGCCGGAATGTCGGACGCATGCACGGCGAGAACGTAAAGGCCGGCCAGCAAATAGAGGCCGCACATGAACGGCACCAGCGTCGCAGTCACCTTGCCGACGCGTTTGATGCCGCCAATGATGACGGCGCCGACAAGGATCGCCAGCACAATTCCCGTGATCCAGCTCGGAATTGCAAAATACTCCTCGGTCAGTTCACCGACACTCCAGGCCTGGAACATGTTGCCGCCCGTTGTCATCGAAACCAGCAGCATCACCGAGAAGACGATGCCGATGGCACGACCGAGGCCGCCGAGGTTCTTGCGCTCGAACGCTTTCTCGGCGACCCACATCGGACCACCGTGCGGGTTGTCGGGATCGTCGGTGTTGCGATACAGCATCGTCATCGTTACTTCGGTCAGCTTGATCGCCATGCCGAGGATGCCGATGACCCACATCCAGAACACGGCGCCGGGGCCGCCCAGAGCAATGGCCAGCGCGACGCCGCCGATGTTACCGAGGCCGACCGTGGCCGAGAGGGCGGCAGACAGCGCCTGGAAATGGTTGATCGCGCCGGGGTCATTCGGATCGTCGTAGACGCCTCGGATCACCGAGGGGCCATGCGTCAATGCGCGGTATTGCGAGAATCCGCTCCACACCGTGAACAGCAGGCCGGTGCCGACGAGCGCAAACATCACATACTCGTGCCAGAGTATGCCGTTGAGTGTGGCAAGGATGGCGCTGAACTCGCCCACTCTTCCCCCCCTGAGTTAAGAACGTTTGCTAGCCGACGGTGGGTGCAGCTTCCATGATCGCAGTCACGCCCATACCGCCCGCCGTGCAAACGGAGACCAGGCCCCGGCCCGAGCCTTTCTCATTGAGCAGCTTGGCCATCGTGGCGACGATGCGTGCGCCAGTCGCCGCGAATGGATGACCGATCGCAACGCTACCGCCCTTGACGTTCATCCTCGACAGGTCGATCGGGCCCATCGGTTCGTTACGGCCCAGTTTCTCGCGACAGAATTTTTCGGACTGCCAGGCCTTGAGCGTCGCGATTGCCTGCGCAGCAAACGCCTCGTGAATCTCGTAGAAGTCGAAATCCTGCAATCGAAGATCGGCCTGTTTCAGCATGTCGGAGACTGCGTGGGCAGGTGCCATCAGCAGGCCCTCGTCGTCAATGAAGTTGACGGCCGCGACCTTGGCGAACGTCAGGTAAGCGAGTATTGGCAGGTTCTTCTTGCGCGCCCAGTCTTCGTTGGATAGCAGTATTGCGGCGGCGCCGTCCGTGAGGGGCGTACTGTTGCCCGCTGTCAGGGTGCCATCCGCCGACTTGTCGAATACGGGCTTCAGACTTTGCAGTTTTTCGAAGGTCGTATCGCGGCGGATGTTGTTGTCTTCTTCGGCGTCCATGAACGGTATGATGAGATCGTCGTACCAGCCCGCGTCAAAGGCGGCCGCTGCCTTGACGTGACTGGCCAGCGCGAGCTGGTCCTGATGTTCACGCTGTACGTCCCATTCCTGCGCCGTTATTTCCATGCTCTCGCCCATGGAAAGGCCGGTGCGCGGCTCCCGCACACCGGGGAACTCGGGCTTGAAGTGCGCCGGTCTGAAGCGAAACCACGGAAGAATGCGCTGCGCCATCGAGCGCGCACCATGGATGTCGAGCAGGATACGGCGGAATTCATCGCGGTAGACGATTGGTGCATCGCTCACGGTGTCGGTACCGCCGGCGATACCGCAGTCGATCTGGCCGAGCGCGATCTTGTTCGCGATCATGATCGCAGCCTCGATACTGGTGCCACAGGCGCGTTGCAGATCTACGGCGGGCGTGCGCAATGACAAGCCCGAATCTATGACGCTCTCACGCGCGAGATTCCAGTCTCGCGAATGCTTGATAACGGCACCCAGAGCGACGTCGCCCATCGTCTGCCCGCGCAGGTCCAACTTGGTAACCAGCCCCTGCAGGGTGGCAGCCATGAGGTCCTGGTTCGAACAGTCCCTGTATATTGAATGTGAGCGACAAAACGGGGTACGCGAGCCGCCAACTACGGCGACGCGCACGGATCGACCATCGTGCAGCATAATGACTCCGAACAGAATGTTTCACACGAACGCGCAGCAACTTTACACTATTGACCGAGTGGAACGTAGTTGCCCGTCACGATTTCTCGCCCACACGTTTTCGGAAGCGATACTCGATGCAGAAGCAGCAAGAACCCGGACGATACGGGCGCGAGACCAAGGCGCTGCTTCGCCTCGCCGGGCCCCTGATCGTCAATAACCTGTCGATTGCGGGCATGCAATTCGCGGACGCGGTGATGGCCGGACGACTCGGCGCGGAGTCATTGGCCGCCGTGGCGGTCGGCGGCAGCGTCTGGTTCCTCGGCTTCACCCTGGCCCTGGGTACATTGATGGCGATTTCGCCGATCGCCGCCCGGCATCACGGCGCCGGCGACATGGCGCTGATCGGGCGTTACACCCGACAGGGAATCTATTTCGGCATAGCCATCGCGGTGCCGATCATTCTCTTTGCCAATTTCTTTGCAGCCCCGCTGCTGGAGACGATCGGCATCGACGTCGCGTTCCGCGACGTGACGGTCGGGTACGTCAAAGCGATCACGCTCGGCGCGCCCGGCATGTTCATCTTCCTGGCGCTGCGTTTTACGACCGAAGGTATCGGAGTCACGAAGCCGCTCATGTACACGTCGATGTTCGCGCTCGTGTGCAACGTATTTCTGAACTGGGTGTTGATGTACGGAAAACTCGGCGCGCCGGCGATGGGCGCCGTGGGTTGCGGGCTCGCCAGTGGCATCACGATGTGGCTGATCGCGATCGTGCTCATGGTTTACATGATGTCGAGCAAAACCTACGAGCCGCTCGGCATTTTCTCCCGGCTGGCACCGGTGAGGCCAAGTGCGTTGAAGGAGATCATCTGGCTCGGCGTGCCGATTGCAATCACGATTACGGCAGAAGCGGGACTTTTCAATGCCGTATCGATTCTGATGGGCACGCTGGGACCGACGATCACGGCGGCGCACCAGATCGCTATCAATTTCGCAGCGACGATGTTCATGGTGCCGCTCGGTCTGAATTCGGCGATCACGGTGCGGGTGGGCTATGCGTTGGGTAGGGGCGACCTTCGACATGCACGATTCACAGGCGCGCTGGGTATCATCATCTGTGCCGGCTTCATGATGTGTTCGGCAACGTTTCTGTTGCTGTTCAGGGACGCCGTAGTCGGACTGTACACGAGCGATGCCGCGGTCAAGGGGATCGCGATCAGTCTGCTGCTGATGGCGGCCATATTCCAGGTCGCAGACGGCATACAAATCGGTGCCGCGGGCGCACTGCGCGGTTACAAGGACACACGCGTACCGATGGCGATCAACATCATCGTGTTCTGGGTGCTGGCGTTTCCGCTCGCTTACATGGCCGCCGTCACCTATCGGCTGGCGCCGAATTACATCTGGGGCGCTTTCGTTATCGGCCTGTCGGCGGCTGCAGTACTGCTGACCTGGCGTTACTTCATATTGTCCGGACGAGCGATCAGACAGTCGGTTTTATATTCGCATTGAGCCGGAACAGGTTGGTCGGATCGTATTGGTTCTTGATCTCGACGAGACGCGGATAATTTTCGCCGTAGTTACCCCAGGTCTTTCTCTCCGTGTCGTCATTCAGGTTTGTGTAGAAACCCGTCATGTGGGGCGCGAGGTCATTATAGAATTGTCGGACATTCGCGATGCCGGCTTCCGTCTCGGCTGGATCATCGGTAATCATCATGATGCCGAAATTGACCATCGCATTGCGATGAGAAAAAGCCGTCGCGTCAGGAGCCACACGGCTGGTCCTGCCACCCATGTGTTGCATCCAGGCGCCTGGAGGCTGATCGGCATTGAGATTCTCGACGATTATCTCAATCGCCTCGGGTGTCAATTCCGTAATGAAGCCGGACTTGAGGTAATACTGTCGTCCGTGTCCGAGAAAGGTGTCAGCGCCGGTTTGAATCTCATGGTAGGACGTGGGCCCCAACGCTCCCTGTATGCCATCGAAGGCGAGCAAAGGTGCGAACGCCTTTTCGCCTTCGGCGTGATCACCGGCCCAGACGACTTCGATTTCCATTATTCGCGTGCCATCCTCTGCAACAACAAAATTTGGTTCGATGTTCGCGGCATCGGGTGCTTCTTCGGCAAACTCAGCGTAGAAACTCAATAGTTCCTTGCTCAACGGCGCCGTGACGGTGCCGCCGTAGACCGTCGGATTGAACGGATGAAGTTGAAATAGAAACTCTGTCGCGACGCCAAAGTTCCCGCCACCGCCACGGATTGCCCAGAACAGATCCGGGTTCTCGCTCTCACTGGCCTGAACCACATCGCCCGCAGCCGTAACGATCGTCGCGCCGAGCAGGTTATCGATTGCAAGTCCGAACTTGCGATCGACACGGCCTACGCCGCCTCCAAGCGTAAAGCCCCCGACACCGGTGTGTGAGACGATGCCTGTCGTAGTCAGCATGCCATGCGCCATCGCGGCATTGTCGAGGTGTCCCAGTAACGCTCCGCCGTCGATTCTCGCCGTACGGGCTTCGACATCCACGTCTGCGCTGTGCATTTGCGACAGGTCGATCATCATGCCGCCGTCGCAGGTGGACTTGCCGGGCAAACTGTGGCCGCCGCCCCTGATGGCGACCAGCATGTTGTGGTCGCGCGCGAAATTCACCGCGTCAACGACATCGTCGGCGCCACTGCATTGCACGACCATCGCCGGTCGCTTGTCGTGCATGCCGTTCCAGATCTTGCGGACCGCGTCATAGCCATCGTTGTCCGGCAAATACAGCGTGCCGTTGAGGCTCTCCGCCAGCTCGGTAACAGCAGCCTGTTCGATGGAAACCTCTTCACCCGCCCCGGTTATCGCGTCGATGGTGCCCGCGGTGTTGCTGCCGGATGGCGCGCGGCTGCAACCAGGTATCGTGGCGGCGACGCCTGCGGCGACCGCCGTCAGGCAGAATTCACGTCTCTTCATGGTTGTTCCCCCTATATCGTCTAACTCAGCTTAGTAGATGAATGCGAGAAAAAAAGGGGTCAGAGCCCTTTTCTTGGATGCGTCACGCTGTATACACCATGAAAAAGGGCTCTGACCCCTTTTTTTCTCGCATTCATCTACTAAGCTGAGT
>DAOWGY010000334.1 GCA_030641695.1 Gammaproteobacteria bacterium | reverse complement strand
CGAAGTAGCCAAGCCTGAGGAAGCCAAGGTCGAAGTAGCCAAGCCTGAGGAAGCCAAGGTCGAAGTAGCCAAGCCTGAGGAAGCCAAGGTCGAAGTAGCCAAGCCTGAGGAAGCCAAGGTCGAAGTAGCCAAGCCTGAGGAAGCCAAGGCCGCAGAAGCCAAGCCTGAGGAAGCCAAGGCCGCAGAAGCCAAGCCTGAGGAAGCCAAGCCCGACGAAACAGCCGCCGAGGCAGCCGCGGCCGGTCCTGCAAAGAAAAAGGCAAAAAAGGTCGCCAAGAAGGCCGCCAAGAAGGCCGCCAAGAAAACGGCCAAGAAAGCGACCAAGAAAACGGCCAAAAAGGCCGCAAAAAAGGCTGCCAAGAAGACAGCCAAGAAAGCGGCAGACAGCGAATAGTTAAAACAAGTATCAAGAGGTATCGTGATGTCGATCAGTGCATCCATGGTGAAAGAACTCCGCGAACGCACGGGCGCCGGCATGATGGAGTGCAAGACGGCGTTGGTAGAGGCTAATGGCGATATGGACGCGGCGGCTGAGTTGCTGCGCAAGTCGGGGAAGGCCAAGGCCGATAAGAGGGCAAGTCGCGTCGCTGCAGACGGCAGAATCGTCATCAAGTCGAATGGCGCCAGCGCCGTCGTGGTCGAGGTAAATTCGGAAACGGATTTTGTCGTGAAGGACGAAAACTTCGTATCGTTTGCAGAAGCTGTCGCCGACGCAGCCCTGAGCTCCGGCACGACCGATGTCGAGGCCTTTGCCAACGAGTCGCTCGAGGATGGCCGCAGCGTCGAAACGGCACGCACGGAGCTCATCGCCAAGATCGGCGAGAACATCTCTGTGCGGCGAATTGCCAGCGTGACCTCAAACGGTCCGATTGGCCATTACACGCACGGAGCCAAGATCGGTGCCGTCGTTGCGCTCGATGGCGGGGACGATGCGCTGGCGCGTGATATCGCGATGCATGTTGCGGCGATTAACCCGACCTGCATCGACGAAAGTGGCGTTCCCGCAGAAACGCTGCAGCGTGAGCGGAGAATTTTTTCCGAACAGGCGGCGGAATCGGGCAAGCCAGCCGAGATTGTCGAGAAGATGGTCACCGGGCGCATCGCGAAGTTTCTCAAGGAAGTCACGCTGGTTGGCCAGCCATTCATCAAGGATGACAAGGTCAGCGTCGGCAAACTGCTCGACGACGCAGGTGCCAAAGTCACGTCGTTCGTTCGTTTCGAGGTCGGCGAGGGCATCGAGAAGAAACAAGAAAATTTCGCTGAAGAGGTCATGAAGCAGATCGAGGGCGCCAAGAAGTAAGGGTGATGACGAATAACCTGATGATGTTGGTTTAAGCCATTGATTTAGGATGCATCCTCGGTTTGGTAATACGCTAGAATCAATGCCCGCCGTCAAGGCGGTGTCACAAGCTGCAATTCGAAGGTATACGAATGGGTGACTCTGCAGTTCAATACCGTCGTGTTTTGCTGAAGCTCAGCGGCGAGGCGCTGATGGGCGACCTGGATTACGGCATTGAGCCCAAGGTCATTCAGCGCATCGCGGCCGAAATCGCAGCGGCCAGGAAGCAGGACGTGGAGATTGCCATCGTCATTGGTGGCGGCAATATTTTCCGCGGCGCTGGCCTCGCGCGAGCCGGCATGGATCGCGTCACCGGTGACTACATGGGCATGCTTGCGACGGTCATGAACGCGTTGGCGATTCAGGATGCGCTGGAGTCCCTCGATGTGTACGCGCGAGTAATGTCTGCGCTGCAGGTTCACGAGGTTTGCGAGGACTACATCCGCCGACGGGCCGTCAGGCATCTCGAAAAAGGGCGCGTGGTCATTCTCGCCGCAGGAACCGGTAACCCGTTTTTCACGACCGATACGGCGGCAAGCCTTCGTGCCATCGAGATCGGAGCTGATATTCTGCTCAAAGCAACCAAGGTAGATGGCGTTTACGACTCGGACCCGGTTGGTAATCCCAATGCAAAACGCTACGAGACCGTATCATTCGACCAATTGCTTGCCGACAAGCTGTTGGTCATGGACGCGACGGCCGTCGTCATGTGCCGGGACAACAACCTGCCATTGCGCGTATTCGACCTGACGCGCGCCAATGCACTCGTGCAGGCCATGGCAGGCGACAATGTCGGCACCCTGGTGACCGCTTAGGCGGCCGCGCCAGCCAAAGAAGAGGGCATAGAACGTGTTGGAAGAGATCAAGAAAGACGCTGGCGATCGCATGGCGAAGAGCGTCGCGGCGCTGCAGCAAGAGCTGACAAAGATACGCACCGGGCGCGCGCACACGAGCCTGCTGGATCACATCATGGTTGAGTACTACGGCAGCCAGGTGCCATTGAATCAGGCCTCCAGCGTCGGCGTGGAAGATTCGAGGACGCTGACCGTGACGCCCTGGGAAAAGGACATGGTGCCGGTTATCGAGAAAGCCATCATGGGCTCGGATCTCGGTCTCAACCCGCAGTCTGCCGGAACGGTCATTCGGGTGCCATTGCCGGCGCTGACCGAAGAGCGGCGCAAGGACATGATCCGGATCGTCAGGCACGAAGCCGAGGGTGGCCGCATCGCCGTGCGCAACATTCGCCGCGACGCCATTCATGACGTGAAAGAACTCCTCAAAGAGAAAATGATCGGCGAGGACGACGAGCATCGCGCCGAAGACGAGATTCAGACGATTACGGACAAGTACATCGCGGAAATCGATCAGGCACTCGCTGAGAAAGAAAGCGAGTTAATGGAAGTCTGAGTGGCAGAGTCTCCGCCGACAGCGCTCTCGGCAGCGACGGTTCCCCGGCACATCGCCGTCATCATGGATGGCAATGGTCGCTGGGCACGCCGCCGCTCATTGCCGCGGCACGCAGGCCACCGTGCCGGCGTCAAAGCCGTCCGCGAGACCGTAGAAAATGCGGCGAAACACGGCGTCGATTATCTGACGTTGTTCGCGTTCAGCAGTGAGAACTGGCAGCGACCGCGAGAGGAAGTCAGCAAGCTCATGGGATTGTTTGTCGAGGCGCTGCGACGTGAGGTCGCCGAGTTGCATCGAAACAATGTAAGGCTGCGATTCATCGGTGCTCGCGATCAACTGGACGCAAAGCTTATCGATAAGATCACGGCTGCGGAGACGCTCACAGCAGACAACACGGGCCTGAATTTGCAGGTCGCCGTGGCTTACGGCGGTCGCTGGGACATCGTCGAGGCGGCTCGGACCCTGGCGGCCAGGGTCGATGCAGGCGACATTCGTCAGGACGATATCGATGAGGAGGCTTTCGCCGCGGAATTGCAACTGGCGGACGTGCCGGATCCTGACTTGCTGATACGAACAGGGGGTGAGCATCGCATCAGCAACTTCCTGTTGTGGAACCTCGCGTACGCGGAAATCTGGTTTTGCGACGTACTTTGGCCGGAATTCGGCGAGCCTGAATTCGAGTCGGCGCTCGGCTTTTATGCGCAAAGACAGCGGCGTTATGGGCATACCGGGGAACAGCTCGAGGCGGTCAAATGCTGAAAAAGCGAATTATCACAGCCCTGATCGCGCTCGCGGTGCTATTGCTCGTGCTGTTCGCCGTGCCAGGGCCGGTCGCCGAGATCGTGATCGCGCTGTTGATTCTCGCGGGCGCATGGGAATGGTCGGCGTTTCTTGCCGCGGGTTCCACGAACACGCGCATTCTCTTTGTCGTCGTCGTGGCCGCTGTAATGGCGGTTGTGGCCTGGCAGGCGCCGCAGATCAACGGCATGTTATTCCAGTTGGCGCTGGTCTGGTGGATTTGCGCGCTGGCCTGGACACTCTATTATCCGACCCCGATTCCGGAAGCCGTTCGCTGGATTGGCGGGATGCTGGTGCTCGTGCCGCTGTACAACGCATTGCTCGTTCTTTACCTGGCGAACCCGGCGATTTTGCTGGGCGCCCTGTTAATCGTCTGGGCGGCGGACACCGGCGCCTTCGTCGCCGGCAAACTGTTCGGCCGGGTCAAGCTGGCGCCACAGATCAGCCCGGGAAAAACCTGGGAGGGGGTCATAGGCGGTCTCGTCACGGTCGCTTTGCTGTCACTCGCGGGCGCCGTCTGGTTCGAGGTCCGCATCAGCGTTTTGGTGCCTTTCTGCCTTGCCATCGCCTGCGCATCGATCGTTGGCGACCTGACAGTGAGCATGTTCAAGCGTACTGCGGGCCTCAAGGACAGCGGTACGCTGTTTCCGGGACACGGCGGGGTGCTGGACCGAATCGACAGCGTTGCGGCGGCAGCGCCGCTGTTTGCGCTGGGGATCGGCTGGATGGGGTTTCAATGATGCGGCGTTCAGTGTGCATTCAGCCTGCGAACCCCAGACTCGTCGGGGCGTCCGCGGGAACCGCGCTTCCTTACGCAAGTCCACACTATCAGGGGCACTCGTCCGGTTTCCCCGCCGATGACTCGAGAATTGAGGTTATGATTGATTTTATTAGGGAAAGTATCTGAGTATGGGCGGTGCATTAGGCAATCTGCTGGCCTTTGTCGTGGCAATCAGTGTGCTGGTTGCAGTTCACGAGTATGGCCACTTCATTGTGGGTCGTCTGGCCGGAATGAAGGTATTGCGCTTCTCGATCGGCTTCGGCAAGCCGATCTGGACACGAGTCGGCCGCAAAGATGGCACCGAGTATTGTCTGTCGGCCATCCCGCTGGGCGGTTACGTGCGTTTTCTCGATACTCGCGAGGGTCCGATTCCCGAGGAAGACGAGGGCAGGGCCTTCAACCAGCGGCCGATCCCGCATCGCATTGCCGTATTGCTGGCAGGTCCGGCGTTTAACTTCCTGTTTGCAATCGTAGCCTACTGGGCGCTCTTCATTTATGGAATTCCGACGCTGGTACCGGCCGTCGGCAGCGTCGAACCGGGGTCTCTTGCAGCCGAAGCCGGTTTGCAGCAGGGTGACAAGATCGTCGCGGTTGGTGATGTCGAAACCGGCGACTGGGAATCGGCGCTTGTCGCGATGCTTGATCACATGGTGTCCGACGGCCGAGTGCCGCTGACGCTCGAAACTCAGGACGGCTACCAACACCCGGTATCGATTGACATCGGCAACGACGCCAGACGGCTCACGGAACCCGGCATGTTGTTCGAAGGCCTCGGTTTTCAGCCGTTCGGGCCCGGCGATCTGCCCGCTGATATCGGCAGGGTGGAAGACGATGGCCCGGCCCGGCTTGCCGGTATTGAAGCTGGCGACCGAATTGTTGCCGTTGACGGTGAGCGCATCGATGACTTCGGCGACCTGGTTGATATCGTGCAGGCCCGTGCCAACAAGGAGGTCAGCGTGGCCTACCTGCGTGACGGGCAGAGACTGACAACGACTCTCGTCGTGCAGGAACAGGTCGTCGACGGACAGGTCAGGGGCCGAATTGGCGTCGCGCGCGGCGGCAGCTTTGATGAGTATTACTATCAGCGCAGATACGGGCCGCTGGAGTCGCTGACGCAGGCGATGGGGCGCACCTGGTCGTCGACAATTTTCACGCTGCGCATGCTCGGCCGCATGATCACAGGCGATGTGTCGATCAAAAACATCAGCGGACCGATCAATATTGCGCAGTTCGCCGGGGAATCGGCACAACGCGGGATGGACTACTTCCTGGGTTTCCTCGCTATCGTGAGTATCAGTCTGGGCGTACTGAATCTGTTGCCGATCCCGGTACTCGACGGTGGCCAGATCGTCTACCAGTCGATCGAAGGACTCAAGGGCAGCCCGATGTCGGAGCGGGCACAGATTATGGGTCAGCAGATCGGCATATTCGCATTGATTCTATTGATGAGCTTCGCTTTTTATAATGATCTTGCGAGAATATTCGGCTAACCCGAACGACCGTGGAAACACAAGCATGACATCCAGACGTAAACTATCGATTCCCGGTTGGCGCAAGTTCGCGCTGACATTGCTTCTGTGCCTGTCGGCATCGTCGGTCGTTGCAGCCATCGACCCGTTTGTGGTCAGGGACATGCGTGTCGAGGGATTGCAGCGAATCTCGGAAGGAACGGTGTTCAACTATCTGCCGATCAACATTGGCGACACGGTCGACCATATCCGCATTAGCGAAGCAATTCGCTCCTTGTATACACAAGGACTGTTCGACGACATCGAGATGCGTCGCGATGGTGATGCGCTCATCATCGCGGTCAAGGAGCGGCCGTCAATCGAAAGCTTCGAGATAGAGGGTAACAAGGACATCAAGACCGAGGATCTGATGGAGTCCTTGCGCGGCGTCGGGCTTGCCAAGGGTCGCACCTTCGATCGCTCGATACTCGATAACGTCGCGATGTTCATGCGCGAGCAATATTACGACCGCGGCAAGTACGGCGTAAGCATCGACACCAGCGTCGAGGATCGGCCGAATAACACGGTGCGTATCAAGATCGATGTCAAGGAAGGCGATCGCGCAAAAATCCGGCAAGTGAATATCGTCGGCAACACCTCGTTTGACGAGGACGCGATTCGCGATGGCTTCACACTCGATACGGCAAACTGGCTGTCATGGATTCGCCAGGACGATCGCTACGAAAAACAGGGCCTCGAGGGCGACCTGGAAAAACTACGCTCCTTTTATATGGACCGTGGTTTTGCGAATTTCAATATTGAGTCGACCCAGGTCGCGATATCACCAAACAAGAAAGACATTTTCGTCACGATCACGATTGACGAGGGCAGCAGATATACGATTTCAGAAGTTAAGCTCGTCGGTGAGATGGTTGTTCCGGAAGCCTATCTGCGAGCAATGGTTCTCGCGCAGCCTGGGTCGACCTTCAATCTCGGTTTGCTCACGCAGTCGAGTGAATTCATGGCGGTGCGACTTGGCGAACAAGGTTATGCGAACGCCGAGATAGAACCGGTTCCCGAGCTTGATCACGAAAACAAGACGGCGGAAATAACTTTTTATATCGATCCGAAAAGTCGTGTCTATGTGAGGCGCATCAACTTCAACGGTATCGATCAGGTTGATGACGAAGTACTGCGCCGCGAGCTCCGCCAACTGGAGGGCGCCTATCTTTCGAATGTGCTGATCGACCGCTCCAAGTTTCGCTTGCAACGCCTGCCGTATGTTGAACCGACGGTCCAGGCGAATACCGTGCCGGTTCCGGGTAGTCCTGATCTCGTCGACGTCGACTTTCAGATGGAATACCGCATGCCGGGGCAGTTTTCGGGTGGTCTCGGTTTCTCCGAATCACAAAAACTGATTCTTAACGGCAGTATCGTGCACACGAATTTTCTCGGCACTGGTAATCGCGTCGCGCTCAACATATCGACAAGTCAATTCTCGAAATCCTACAGTATTTCGCATACCGATCCGTACCGGACAATGGACGGCGTTCGGCGTACTCTCGGCGTCAACTACCGTAACATCACGCAATTCACGTCAAGCTCGTCAGACTTCTCGACCACGACGGCGGGCGCCTCAGTCGATTACGGTTACCCGCTAAGCGAGTTTCAAACACTTTCATTCGGTCTGTCATTTCAGCGCGCGGAATTGTTGTCGTCGACCGGCAGTACAGCGCAGTCGCAGGAGTGGGTTGCGAATAACGGTAATCCGTTCATAGAGGACGTCGGCGGAGGAATCGTGTTTTTTGGCACCAAGTTCGATACCTACGAATTGATCATGGGCTGGACTTACGATAGCCGCAACCGTGCCCTGTTTGCGACTCGCGGTACGCGACACCAGATATTCTTGTCCAGCGCCGTGCCGCCCAGTGAAGTCGAGTTCTACACCTTCCGCTACAACCTGACCAAGTACATTCCGCTCTGGAGGCGCTTCGTGTTGCGCTATAACCTGGAGACGGGCATTGGCGAGGCACTGGGCGATACCACGGCATTACCGCCGTACAAGCAGTTCTTTGGTGGCGGACCGCAGTCGGTACGCGGCTTCCGTGAGTCTTTCCTCGGCCCACGCGACAGCTTCGGCAATCCATATGGCGGCAATGTGTTGGTTGCCAGCCAACTAGAGCTTATAATTCCGCTGCCTGAAAAGTGGGCCAGCCAGGCTCGTGCGGCAATCTTTTATGATGTCGGCAACGTATTCAACACTGGCGAGGTGTCGTTTACGGATAAGCTAGGCAGTCCTCTGGAGTACAAGCCGGACTTTGACGAATTGCGTGCTTCCGTCGGTATCGGCGTCCAATGGCTGGCGCCGATGGGTTTGTTCAGGTTCAGTTATGCGTTACCGCTTAACGATGTTATAGGTAACGACAGGTATTACGGAGACGAGACGGAACGATTCCAGTTCTCCATTGGTCAAGCGTTTTAAGGAATGGACACTATATGAGTTTTGCAAAACAACATCTGGTTAGAGCTGCAATTGGCGTCGCCCTGGTATGTGCTTTCGTACTTCCGGCTGCCGCACAGGATTTAAAGATCGGCGTAGTTAACGTACCGGTACTTCTGGACCGTGCACCACAAACCAAAGCCGCTATGGATGCGTTGCGGGAAGAGTTTGCGCCGCGCGAGCGTGAATTTCTCGCCAAGCAAAATGAACTTCAGGCGCTGACGGAGAAAATTCAGAAAGACGTCACCGTCATGGGTGAGACCGAGCGTCGCAATGCCGAAAAGAACTTGCGAGATCTGCAGCGCGAAGTTACGCGCTTGCAGAACGAATTTCGTGAGGACCTGAACCTTCGTCAGAACGAAGAACTCGGACTTCTGCAACGTTCTTTGCTCAAGGAAGTGCAGGACTATGCGCAGGCGCAGGGCTATGACCTCGTTGTCGGTGACGGTGTGTTGTTCGCCAGCACATCGGTCAATATCACCGAAGAGGTACTGCGGGTCGTGGAAGCCAACTTCCAGGCTCAGGGCGCGCGTTAGATTCGCCCGCGTTTGCGTTACTACGGCTGATGCCGACTACGCTCGGAGAACTTGCGAAACGATTCGGCTGTGAACTCATCGGCGACTCCGACGTCGTTGTCGACAATATTGCCGGGCTGCAAAATGCAGGCCCGGCATCACTGAGTTTCCTCTCCAACCCGGCTTTGAAAAAGCAGCTGTCTGCAACGCAGGCAGCTGCTGTTATCTTGCGTGCCGAGGATGTTGAAGTCTCGCCGGTTGCATCACTGGTCAGCGATAACCCGTATGCTCATTACGCGCTGATGGCAGCTGTGCTGCATCCGGCGCCCAGTTACGCGCCGGGCGTTGACCCATCGGCAGTGATATCGCCGACGGCCAAGGTCGCCGGTTCTGCACATATCGCGGCGCACGTTTTCATCGGCGACGACGATGACCGTTCCATCGTCTTGTTCTTTACACTTATATTTCAATGATGTACCTTTTAATTTCGGTTTTACCTTTAATAAACGTAACACATCACATGCAACT
>DAOWGY010000023.1 GCA_030641695.1 Gammaproteobacteria bacterium | reverse complement strand
AGTCGATCAACAAGATACTTCCGATCATACGCAAGCAGGGCAACGCCTTCATGGCCGCGCAACGCGTTCACGGCGAGAAGTTCCATTACTTCGATACCGGCATCAAACGCCTGATCATCGAACTGGAAATGGAAGAATTTGCCGTATTCCTCGTGCACCTGTCGCTCAAGTATCGCCACCGGCACCTGCAATTACGACGCCTTCACGATCTCATCGAGGAGACCGAGAAGCCGGTCATAGTTGCGGGTGACTTCAATACCTTTTGGGGCGAAAATGAAATCTACCTGTTTTTGCGCGCCGCCGGATTGACGTCGGCGAACCAGGACAGTGTGCCGACGTATCCGAGTCGATCGCCCCGCAAGGAACTCGACTTCGTGCTTTACCAGGAAGGTATCGAAGTCACGAGTTTCGAGGTTCCCGACATTCGATTGTCGGATCATCTCCCCCTGATCTGCGATTTCGAGGTGACAAGATAATCATGGCCCTCAAACACTGGACATCGGAAAGCGACGGCGAGGGTATCGTCTGGTTGTGCATCGACAAGGCCGAGGGAGGCGCGAACGTGCTTTCAGGCGAGGTGCTGATCGAACTCGATGAGCTCATCGACCCGATGCAGAGCAATGCGCCGACCGGTGTCGTCATTCATTCGGGCAAGCGCAATGGCTTTGTCATGGGCGCCGATATCAACGAGTTCACGACTATCGAGACGCCGGAGCAGGCCTACGACCTGATCCGGCTCGGCCAGCAGGTGCTGGACAAGCTCGCGGCGTTGCCCTGTCCTACCGTCGCGGTGATCAACGGCTTCGCGCTGGGTGGGGGGCTGGAACTGGCGTTGGCCTGCGACTATCGACTCGGACTCGCGACCGACAAGCGCGTTCTCGGTCTGCCTGAAGTACAACTCGGCATACACCCTGGCTTCGGTGGCACGGTACGCACCGTGCAGATTGCGGGCGTCCGCCCCGCCATGCAATTGATGTTGACGGGCAAACCGATCACGATCGACAAGGGCCGCAAGATCGGCCTCATCGACAAGGTCGCCGGGGACGACAACTGGCGTCAGGCGGCGCGTGATCTCGTTGTTGCCGCAGCGCCGAAGCGCAAGGCCCCATTGGTCGAAAGACTGTTGAATTTGCCGTTCCTGCGGCCGTTGATTCGCTCCATGCTCGTAAAACAGGTCGCCGGCAAGGCGCGCAGGGAGCACTACCCTGCCCCTTACGCGATTATCGACCTGTGGTCGCGGCACGGCGCGTCTCCCCGCACGGGCTACGAGGCCGAAGCCCGATCGATTGCGGAACTCATGTGCACGAGCACATCCCGCAACCTGGTGCGGGTGTTCTTTCTGCAGAACAAGCTCAAGGGACAGGGCGGCAAGCCCGCGACGAAGATTTCGCACGTGCACGTAGTCGGCGCCGGCGTCATGGGTGGCGATATTGCCGCATGGTGCGCACTGCGCGGCCATGAGGTGACCTTGCAGGATCGCGAACAAAAGTACATTGATCCTGCGCTCGAGCGGGCCGCAAAGCTGTTTGCAAAACGCATCCGCGATGACGCGGAGCGCGCTGCAGCAACGGCACGGCTGCAGGCTGATGTCGAGGGCGCCGGTGTGGCCAAAGCCGACCTCGTTATCGAGGCGATTTTTGAAAATCCGGAAGCGAAGCGGTTATTGTATGCGGCGCTGCAGGAAAAAATGCAAGCAGGCGCAATGTTGGCGACCAACACATCCAGCATCCGCCTGGAGGACCTGCGTGTCGGGCTGGCAGAACCACAGCGCTTCATCGGTCTGCACTTCTTTAATCCCGTTGCACAACTACCGCTGGTCGAAGTCATCCGTTGCGCGGATACCGAGCAGGAGGCGCTTGATATCGGCTTCGGTTTCGTCAAGGGCATCGGCAAACTGCCGCTGGAATGCATGAGTTCGCCGGGTTTCGTGGTGAATCGAATTCTTGCGCCGTACATGGCCGAAGCCATGGCCCTTGCCGAATCAGGTGTGCCCCTGGTCGAAATCGATCGCGCCGCCGAGGCGTTCGGCATGCCGATGGGCCCGGTCGAACTCATCGACAGCGTTGGCATCGATGTCGCCCTGCATGTCTCGAAGGTACTCGGCGCGGCCATGAATCGGCCGGTACCGGACAGACTCGCGCAGATGGTCGAGGCTGGCCAGTTGGGTCGCAAGAGTGGTCAGGGCTTCTATGGCTGGGAAGACGGCAAGGTGGTGAAACCACGCAGCGAATGGTCAGGAGACCCCGCAGATATCGAGGACCGTCTGATACTGCCGATGGTGAACGAGGCCGTTGCGTGCCTGCACGACGGTGTGGTCGGCGACCCGGACCTCCTGGATGCCGGCGTGATTTTCGGCACCGGATTCGCGCCGTTTCGCGGCGGGCCACTGTACTATGCCCGTGAACGTGGCGTTGCTGAGATTGTCGCGCGTCTCGACGAGTTCACAGACCGTTATGGGGAACGGTTCACACCGCACGAGGGCTTCGCGAGGCTTTGATCACGTTTTCACGATTCCATGCTGGCAAACTGTGCGCCGCTTCACGCTGCGTACACCGGGGTGTATCGGAAGTCGTTGAATTGAAGGTAGAATAAGGGCGGATAATCGATTTGGCCGCCTATCCGGATACGACAGAGGCGGCTTTTCTTCGTGGCAACAAAAAGCTAGAAAAACGACGATGGTCAGCGACAGGACGAGTGATGACAAATGAGCAGGTAAGCACGGAGCTGCTCCAGCGATTCTCCCCACTGGATGGTCTGAAACGAGACAATCTGGCGGCGCTCGCTCGCAAGGTCCAGGTGCGCGAGCTGTCCCCCGGGCAGGTGCTGTTCAAGGAAGGCGACACCGAAAAGCGCACGATCTACATAGTATCCGGCATTCTCGAGCTGGTTGATCAGGGTAAGGTCACCGAAACAGTCTCGGGCGGCAGCGATTCGGCGCGCAACCCGGTGTCACCGATCTTCCCGCGCCGCGTGTCGGCCAAGGCCCGCGACCGGGTCCAGTTCATCTCCATCGATAGCGATCTGCTCGACGTCATGTTGACCTGGGACCAGACAGGAACCTACGAGGTTTCGGAACTGCACGGCGACGACCAGGGCGGCGCCGAAGACTGGATGACGATGCTGCTGCAGACCAAGGCGTTTCACAAGATTCCGCCAGCTAATATCCAGGCGATCTTCATGCGTATGCAGCAGATCAATTACAAGTCTGGAGACGTCGTCCTCAAACAGGGTGCTGAAGGAGACTATTTCTACGTGCTCACTCGCGGTAGCGCATTGGTCACCCGCGAAACACCCCTGTCAAAAGACGGTATCAAGTTGGCTGAACTTCGGGTCGGCGATACGTTTGGCGAAGAGGCCCTGATTTCCGACGCCAAGCGCAATGCGACGGTAACGATGGTCACGGATGGCGCCGTCATGCGTCTCGGCAAGGACGACTTCAAGAAACTGCTGAACGAGCCGATGCTCGACTGGGTTGATTACGCCCAGGGGCAGCAGATTGTCCAGAGCGGTGGCCAGTGGCTCGACGTCAGGCTGCCGAGCGAGTTCGAAAATCAACACATCGACGGCGCTATCAACATCCCGCTGTATTTCATTCGGCTGAAGCTCAATACCCTCGAGCAGGGCAAGAAATATGTCGTCTGCTGCGACACCGGGCGGCGCAGTTCTGCGGGCGCCTATATCCTGAGCGAGCGCGGTTACCAGGCTTACGTATTACGCGGGGGTATCAACAGGGATCAGGCTTGACCCTTGTTGGAGCGCTTCTCGAAGCGCGATTCGTTGCAGCGCCTCTGGAGGCGCGAATCAGACCAGCCTCAATCGCGCTTCGAGAAGCGCTCCAACGTCACATCGTGTGGGTGGGTTTGTCGCCACCGAGTGCGCCGGCCAGGTAATTCTCGATCTTCTTTTGCGTGTTGCCCTGATCCTGGTCGCTGAATTGCACGCCGATACCGGCCGTGCGCTTGCCCTGGGCGCCTTTGGGCGTCATCCAGATGACGGTTCCCGCCACCGGGATCTTTTCGTCCTCGCCCATCAGGTTTAGCAACATGAAAACCTCGTCACCGAGCCGGTATGAGCTGTTGGTCGGGATGAACAGACCACCATTGATGACATACGGCATGTACGCGAGGTACAGCGCGCTTTTGTCCTTGATGGTCAGGGTCAATAATCCCGGCTTGCTCATGTTCTTACCTCTCGGCGAGCATCAAATTGATGCCGCCCAAGTCTTTGTCCCTGCCGGCATCCGCGAGTCCGTCAGCCCAGTCGATCAACAGCCCCTCTAACGCGAATTGCAGGTTGTACGAGCCCTTGGGGCGGCCACGCAACAGGTTGATCGTGTCTAGATAGCAGAACAGATTTCGCCTGTCCATGCGCTTCAGCACAGATTCGTCAATCGCCAGTGCGGGTGCCCTGTCGCGGCTTCCCTCGAGAGCCAGTACGGCCTGCCGCATTTGTCGCGCAAGCCAGTCGAGGACGAATCCCGCATCGTGTTTGCTCCAGCGCGCGGCAACCTCGACTGGCGATAGTTTGCCGGCTCCTACTGCAGAAAAATCGCGGCTTATCGCGGCACTCGTATCCAGTTGCTCGGCGACGGCAATCGCGCCCAACGGTGCATTGCCTGCGAAGCGCAACGCTTCGGTCCATTGGGAACCGGGCTGCAGGCGGTCAAGCCAGGCGAGTCCCTCGGACTCGGCCGGCGGCGCAAAATCAATCCGCTGGCAACGGCTGAACACGGTTGCTGGCAGTCGCCCGGTCCGGTCTGCAATGAGGATCAGCAATGTATCGCCGGGCGGCTCCTCCAGCGTGTGCAGCAGGCTGTTCGCCGCACACATGGTCATCGTGTTGGCCGGCTCGATGATGGCAACCTTGCCGCGCCCCTCGTAACTGGTGAGCTGCAGTGCGGCGACCAGTTCCCGAATCTGCTCGATGAGAACGCCCTGCCTGTCTTCAGGTGGTGCGATCCAGCGCAGATCTGCATGCTCGGGCTGCTCAAAGGGATATTGTGGCAGCGGCAGCTCGGGACCGAGACCGAGGCGAGCCGAGGCCATCCAGGCCGCTGCCGCCCTCTTACCGACACCAACGGGACCTGCCAGAAGCACTGCATGTGGCTGACGCCCGTGCTCGATACGATCCCGCCACGACTGGGCGAAGTTACGGTGCCAACTAATATCCATATATTTCAATTAGATAGTAAATATAGTTAATGTTATTTTTCATTCAGTAAGGCACTGGCAATGTCGCGAATCACGGTGCGAACCGATTCCAGGTCACGGGATACGTCGACGACAATGAAACGCTCCGGCTCCTGTTCCGCGATGTGCAGGTAGGCCTCCCGAACCCGCTTGAAAAAGTCCGTTCTCTCGATCTCGAAGCGGTCCGGATCGCCACGCCGGACGGCGCGCTGCATTGCGGTCTCGACCGGAGCGTCAAGGAGTATGGTCAGGTCCGGCTGCAGGTCACCGTGGACGATATTGGCGAGCCACTCGATGCTGTCAACTGCAAATCCGCGTCCACCGCCCTGGTAGGCACGCGTGGAATCGGTAAAACGGTCACTTACCACCCAGGTCCCGGACGCCAGCGCGGGCCGAATCGAATTGTTCACGTTGATAGCGCGTGCCGCGAACATCAGTAAAAGTTCAGCAACATCGGGCATCGGTTCGTCGCCGTGTTCTTTCAGCAATCGCCGTATTTCCTCGGCGATCGGTGTGCCGCCCGGCTCGCGCGTTTTCAAGACGCTGTGCCCGTGTTGCTCGATGACTTCGGCCAGGAAATCCATGTTGGTGGACTTGCCGACACCTTCTATACCTTCGAACGTAATGAACTTCCCGCTCTGCATGTCACATCCCTTTGCCGCGCCGGTTACGGAGTCGTTTGAGGTATTCGGCAACGGCGGCGTCATGTTCCGCCTTTGTCGCTGAGAACTTGTGACTGCCATCGCCCAGACCTGTCGCGACGAAATACAGT
>DAOWGY010000192.1 GCA_030641695.1 Gammaproteobacteria bacterium | reverse complement strand
TCGCGGGTAACAGCCGTTCCGGAGATGATTGCCTCGAGGTCGCTACGCAAGGTCGATCCGAGTTCGGCGATTGCACGATGCTCGGGTCCGACGCCCTCGAGGCCAGCCGCGAACTCGGCGCTGTGTTCACGCATCGCCTCGTAGACCAGGTCCTCTCTTGGGTGATGCACCGCATCCGAATACACGGTCATGTATTGCATGATGTCGTGTAGCAGCTCGAAGTCGGGTTCGTCGTCGCCATCAACGTGTTCGCTTTCTGCTTCGAGAAGATCAAGGAGTAACGCGAGATTGCGATGATCTTCACGAAGGTCTTCGAGTACCTGGCTGAGTTTGATGAGCATGGTCGGCTTTACCTTACGATTTGGACACAATAATGCGGTTGGTATAGCGGGGCCGTAATCCGGGAATTCACCTACGTGGCAGACGGAATGCTCGCAAAATCGTCCGCGGACGCCATATCCAGCAAGGCGTCGGCGAGCGCTGATATCAGGCTCAGATTCGACACGTATAACTCACGGTTGACGTTCAGCAGTGTCGATACCTCGACCCGGCTCAGCTCCCCTCGCTCGACTTCGTCGTAGATGCGTCTGTGCATGCGCTGGTGCAAGGCCTCGCTCTTGTTCTTGAGCTCGACCAGTCCCTCGAATCGTAATGCCGGCAGTTCAGAGGCATCGAGGGAGTCCATCGATTCGTAGAATTCACGGACGATTTCGCGAAACTGGTGGTAATAGGCATTGAAGCGATCATTGACTGAATCGCGAAACAGGTGCAAATCCTGGTGTATGTCTTTTACGCTCTTGGCGGAATGCACGGCGTTGCGAATCGACGGAATGATCTGGCTGAGGCGTGTCGACTCTTCAGCGTCCAGTTCCTGTCCCTGCAGGGCAAGGGCCTGTGCCAGAATTTCGCCTTCGAGGTTTTTCAGGTCCGTGTAGCACTCGTCGTAATTGGCACTGGCATCAAAAACGGGGACGATGTTGCGATCGCTGCCAATCTCGTAAAAAGAGTGATCCCCGGGCAGGTCGAAGCCCAACTGGTTCAGCGCTGCAGCCTGGTCGATCAGCCGAAATGTCTCCTTACCGATATTTTCGACGGCGGCCTCCGGTACTTCCGCCATTCCTGCCTGAATATGGCGCAATAGTGCGGGCTCGTCCTCGGCAAAGCGGCCACTCAACCAACGGCTCAATCGTCGAATCCATGGCAGGAACAGCAGGATACCGATCAGGTTGAAGAGGCTGTGAAACGCGACCAGCGCATACAGGGGATCGCTGATGCCGGCGATACCTGTGACAACGTGCAATAAGGGTTTCAACAGGACGAACGCGATTGTGTCGGCGACGACATTGAAGAGGACGATTGCGGCGGCCACGCGTTTCTTGTCCGTCGAACCCGCCAGCGCACCGAGCATCGCGGTAATCGTCGTGCCGAGGTCCGCGCCGATTGCGACGGCCGCCGCTGATTCCAGCGGAATCGCACCCGCGTACAAGGCGCTCAACGTAATCATGATCGTCGCCGAACTCGACTGAATGATCGCCGTCAGGAGCAAACCGGTCGCGAGGAATGCGATCAACGGGAATCCTGCCAGTTGTGCGGGGTCAAAGAACTCGGTGGCGATCAGTGCGCCCGACTTCATGAACTCGAGCCCCATCAACATGAGGCCGAGCCCCGCGACGAAGTGACTGAAGCCGGCACGCTTTGTACCTTTAGCGGACCAGACCACGCCGAAGCCGCCGATCGCGATCAACGGCAGGGCAAGCGCTTCGATGTCCAGCTTGAAGCCGACTGTCGCGATGATCCAGCCTGTGGCCGTCGTGCCCAGGTTGGAGCCGAATACGATACCGATCGCACTTGCGAGCGAAATGATGCCGGTACCGACGAACGCAAGCACGATAAGGCTGACGACCGAACTGCTCTGCAAGGCGGCTGTTGACAGAGCGCCGGTGATGATTCCCCGCACGGGTTTCGCCGTGTACTGCCGCAGGAACCGTTTGAAGGGTCGACCCGCGAGTTG
>DAOWGY010000027.1 GCA_030641695.1 Gammaproteobacteria bacterium | reverse complement strand
CTTCGCCGTCGACCGAGCCGGAAACCAGGAAACAAAGCTTGTATCCCTGCCGCAGCCAAACGCGCATGTACGACGAGCAGGCCACGTGGTGCTGATGCCAGTAGCACGGCGCGCAAACGATATCTTCAGCCAGCAGGGCGGTTGCGTTTTCGGCGCCAATGACGGGCTGAAACCGATAGGACTTGATCAGCATCCAGTTGATGAATCTCAGCAGCGGCAAACCAAGGAAGTAATACAGACGTCGGGCCGGCGTCATGCGCCGCAGCGAGGACGTGCTGCGCCGCGATTCTACCGAGTCGAAATCGATGGGTTGTTGCTTGTTCAAGAGATCGTTCAGCCTTTTCTTAATTGCCGCCTGGTGCCTGTCGGCATGCACGTGAGCGCTGCCGAGGCGGGCCAGTTTGCAGTATCGGAGAAGCACCGGTCAATGTAGAATGCGCCTGCTTTTCGAATGGCTCGGACCGCATTTCCCCTTAATGAGCGAAGCCCATACAGTAACCCGGCGACCGCCTGGCCCCGCGCAACCGGTCGAGTTGGGAATCGACCCTGACACGCTGCAAACCCTGCTGGATGCGCGCGATTCCTACGGTGACATGGTCAGCATGAACCGGCAGGGCGGCCGCCTCGCGTACTTCATCAATGATCCTGTCGAGGTTCGCAGAATTCTCACACGCCGTCACGCCCGCTACGTGAAAGGTCCCGGTTTCGAGCGTGTAAAGATGCTGCTCGGCAATGGTCTGATTGTGAGTGACGGTGATGTCTGGCGCCGCTCGCGTACGATGATCCAGCCGGCCTTCAGCCGCCAGAATGCGCACCTTCTGTTGAAGGTCATGGTGCAGTGTTGCGATCGCAGGGCCGTCAAATGGGCAGATGCTGCCGAGAAAGGCGACGTCGTCAATATCACGTCCGAGACCAGCGACTTCGCGCTCGACTTGATCCTGATGAGCATCTTCGGCGCCGACTACGACTCGATGATTGTTTCCAGCGGGGAGAATCCGTTCGCATTTCTGAGCAGCAATTCGACGCGTGACCTCGGTGTTGTCTTGAAAGCACGCGACCTGCGCAAGCTATTGCTCGAGATCATTGCAGTGCGGCGCGCGCCGGGACGCGAGGATTCCTTTGATTTCCTGAATATGTACATGCACGCAAAGGACAAGCAGGGAGCCCCGTTCTCGGACAAGGAGTTGCTCGACGAGTTGATTACTCTGATCATTGCCGGATTCGAGACCTCCGCCAACACGCTCAATTGGGTGTGGTACCTGATCGCCGGGTATCCCGAGGTCGAGGAGCGCTTACTCGATGAGTCCGCGCGACTGCTGCCGACTGTATCGGCCGTCAAGCCGGAGTCCCTGGCGGACATGACGTACACGCAGCAGGTGCTCGAGGAGGCCTTGCGCCTGTACCCGCCTGTATGGCTATTCACGCGCCGCTCACAGAAACACGATCAGCTCGACGAGTACGATGTACCGCCCGGCACCGACATCTACCTTTCGCCCTATATCCTGCACCGTACGGCGAAGTACTGGGCCGATCCGGACCGGTTCGATCCGGACCGGTTCGACCTGGAGCGATTCGCCGCGTCAGGCGTATCAAAAAACGACCGGCCGTATTTCCCGTTCTCGCTCGGCCCGCGACGCTGCCTAGGCGAATATTTCTCGTTTCTCGAAATGAAAGTTCACCTGGGCCTGTTGTTGCCGAGATTCCGTATGATGCGAATGACTGACGAGAATCCGGGCCTCGAACTCGCAATCAATCTGCGTTCGGCGTCCGACATCATGCTGCAACCGGCAATAAGGTCTTTATGAAACTCTACGCGACACTGATCGACCTCCTGGACGAGGCACGCGGCAAAGATCGCGAGATTCGCTTTATTGACGGCGAGAACGATGAAACCAGTGTCGGCTTCGGCGCATTGTGGGATCGTGCCATCGCACTGCTGGGTTCCTTGCAGGCGCGTGGAATGCAACACGGTGACGAACTCGTCATCTTCAGCACATCGAATCAGAGTTTTGTCGTTGCTTACTGGGCTGCGATGCTCGGCGGCATCGTGCCGGTACCTGTCGCTGTGGGTATCAGCGACGAGCATCGCATCAAGTTGTTTCGCATATTGCGGCAGCTCGAACGCGGCACCCTGTTCACCGAAAGCGCACTGCTGAAGCGCTTGCTCGAGTTCTCGAAATCCCGCGAGATGGGCGAGATCACTGCCATCCTCGAGTCGCGGACAGTGCTGATGAGCGATGTGATACCGGGGGACAGCGGTCAGATTCACCCCGCGTCTCCCGACGATCTCGCTTTCATCCAGTATTCCTCGGGTTCGACCAGCGATCCCAAGGGCGTGTGTCTGACGCATGCGAATCTCTGCGCCAATGTTCGCGCGATCATCGAATCCACGCACTGGCAGGAAGACGACCGCAGCCTCAGCTGGATGCCGCTGACGCACGACATGGGACTGATCGGCTATCACCTCAGCGTAATGGCGGCAGGCATGAATCACGCGGTGATGGACACCAATGTCTTTGTCAGGCGGCCGCTCTTGTGGATGATCAAGACGAATGAGCTGCGCGCGACGCAACTGTGTTCACCCAACTTTGGTTACAAACACTTCCTCAAGCTGTTCGAGCGCAAAGGATTGCCCGACGGTACCGACCTGTCCTGTATCAAGCTCATCCTCAACGGCGCGGAGCCGATCTCCTACGACCTGTGCGAGGAGTTCCTGACGGCGCTTGCACCGTACGGTCTGAAGCGGTCGACGATGTTTCCGGTTTACGGGCTTGCCGAGGCGACAGTCGGTGTCACGGTTGGCAATCCGGGCGACGAATACTCGCGCGTTGTCGTGCATCGCCACAGCCTGAGTATTGGCGAGCCCTACGAGCTGGCGCAAGCCGGTGATGCCGACGCCATCAGTTTCGTGAAGGTCGGCAATATTGTCCGAGACTGTGAGATTCGACTGACCGATGATGCCGACACTATTCTCGAAGACGGCCGCATCGGCCACATTCAGCTGCGCGGCGCCAGCGTAACCGAAAGGATTTACGGTGACGAGGAAGCCACGGCCGGGCTGTTTACTGACGATGGCTGGCTGCGCACCGGCGACTGTGGGGTGTTCGTTGACAATCAGCTCGTCATCACGGGTCGGCAGAAAGACATCATCATCGTTAATGGCCAGAACTACTATCCGCACGACATCGAGGAGATCGTCGCGCAGATCGATGGCCTCGACCTCGGCAAGGTCGTGGTTGCCGGAGCAACGCCGTCAAAAGGTCAGACGGAGGAATTGCTGGTGTTCATACTGTACCGGCGGGACCTGGAGTCGTTCGTGGGCCTCGCGGACGAGGTCCGGGAAATCGTTGGCGAGCATGCCGGACTCGAAGTCGATCATGTGCTGCCCGTGCCGAAAATTCCGAAGACGACCAGCGGTAAAGTGCAGCGAGTGCAGTTGCTCAATGCCTACCTCGACGATGAATTCGCCGGCGTACTGGCCGAAATGTCGCCACCAGATGACGTCAGCGAGGACGTCGACGACGATTCGCTGGTCGCCGAGCTGGAGCTGATTTGCCGGGAATTCTCGAAGGATCGCAGAATCGGTCCGGACGACAACCTGTTCGAAGTCGGGGTAAGCTCGCTGACCCTGACCGAGATCGTTCTGGGAATCGATGAGAAATACCCGGGCAAGCTCGACATCAGCGATTTGTTCGACTATCCGACCTTGCGGGAAATCGCGGACTTCATGCGGCGCTGAGTCGGGCCTTCCATCAACGGATTCAGACTATGAGCTATTCACGGATCGCCGGTACCGGCAGCTATTTGCCCGAGAAGGTCCTGACCAACCAGGATCTCGAGAAAATGATGGATACCGACGACAATTGGATTCGCGAGCGCACCGGTATCAAGCGGCGTCATATTGCTGCGGATGGCGAGACTACCTCCGATCTGGCGTTGGCAGCCACGTCACGTGCGCTGGAGATGGCAGAACTGGACGCGGACGACATCGACCTCATCGTCGTAGGCACGACAACCCCGGACAAGGTATTTCCCAGCACGGCGTGCATTATTCAGCGTCGTCTGGGCATCAGTGGTTGCGCTGCTTTCGATGTACAGGCTGCTTGCAGCGGGTTCGTGTACGGCCTGGACGTCGCCGACCGTTACGTTCGAACCGGCGCTGCGAAACATGCGCTCGTGATCGGTGCGGAGACGCTCTCGAGGATCACGAACTGGGAGGACCGCACGACAGCCGTGCT
>DAOWGY010000071.1 GCA_030641695.1 Gammaproteobacteria bacterium | reverse complement strand
GCGGCAGGTAGCGCGCGTCCTGGTGAAGAATGTGCCAGAGGTCATAGCGTGGTGCGAGGTTGGGCAGATAGCGTCGTCGCCGGGACGGAGCCTCACAGGCGATGTCCTGGCCGTAGATGCCGCGCCGGTTTTCGGGAATGAGAAAGACGGGTTCCCAGGCATCGGACGGGTGGGCAAGAAACTCGGTACCGAGATGCAGCGACACCTGACCGAGCCCCGAGTTCGGCTGTCGTAAGCGTTCGACGTCGATGAGCACTCGTGCTTTCGGCATTGCTCAAGTATAGCGGATCGCCGTTCTTTCCACCGTTCACCGCAGGAAAATCTCGGTCTGTCGCAAGACCGGGAACCTTCGTCGCAACTACGGTCCAATTCAGCTTACAGGCGCAGTTGCGGAACCTGCCGCGGTCGCCACAATACGGGGAGACAACCATGAAATCCATCATCAGCCTGGCGCTGGCTGGCGTGCTCGCATCGACCCTGGTCTGTGCGGACAACCTGACTGAAAGAAACGTCGAGCAGGCAAACGCCATCATCGAAGCGGCCGTAACAGCACACGGTGGCGAGGAGAAGCTCGGAGAGCTGAGCACTCTTGTCGTTGAGTTCGAGAGCATCAATTACTCGGTCGATCAGAGTCGGGGTACCGAGCCACCGTGGGACAAGAACGAATCGAGTGGTTTCAACGCCGTCGACCTGGACAACACGACCTTCGTCAACCGGGCGAACTTTGCCGGCGGTGGATTCGAGGCGGACGGCGGCACGATCATCAATGGTGAAGAGAGCTATCAGCTCGACTTTCGTGCCGGCACGGTTGCGAGGATTGCGGAACCGGACTTCGACACGACTTCCGGACCGTTTGTGCGGGTTACACCGGCCTTGCTGGTGCGCACGCTGCAAGATCGTGCGGCGAACGCCTATTACCTCGGCGAGGCTTCAGTTGACGGCAAGGACTACGATGTTGTTGGTTTCTCGATGACCGTCGGACCGGCGATCAGCATGTATTTCGACAAGCAGAACCACCTGCTACGTCGCAGCGAACGAATCTTTGCAGGCGTCGGGCTCGTGCAGTACGAGTTTCTCGACTACGAAGATATTGATGGCCTGCCGTTCAATCGCACCTTCAAGCTGTTCCTGAATGGCGAACCAAACATCGAAAGGAAAAACCTTTCGACCAGGGTCAACCAGTCACTCGACGACCTGATGGTTGTCGATGCCGGGCTCGAGAGTATTCCCGAACTCGAACCCGACCCGTTGTCACGCCAGGAAGTTGCTGACGGCGTCTGGATCATCGGTGGCAACAATACGTACGCGATGTTTGTCGACATGGGTGAGTATGTCTTCGCGGCCGGCGGCACGGCCGGAATTCCGGATCGTATCGAGTCACTACGGGAAGTGATCGGCGACAAGCCTCTCAAGTACGCGATGTTGACGCACCATCACTTCGATCATGTCATGGGCGTCTCGGCCTATGAGTCAGAAGGCGCGACGCTGATAACCTCGGCGGCACACGAGAAAATTGCACGGCGAGCAGCGGAGAATGGTGATGGACTCGAGATCAAGACCGTGGATGATCGCATGACGATCGAGGCAGGCGATCGCACGGTCGAAATCATCGACATCGGTCCGACCGCTCACACCGAGCACCTGCTGGTTGCCTACCTGCCTGAGGAAGGCATTTTGTTCGAGGCGGACCATTTCACGTTACCGCGCGTCGGACCCGTTCCACCGGCTGTAACGTCAACGCGGTCATTCGCCGCAGCGCTGGGCCGCGAAGAACTCGGCGTCAAGCTGATTTTCTCGGCGCACAGCCCCAGGGGCGCAACCATGGATGATTTGCGAATTGCTCTGGAGACTGAAGTATTTCAGGCCAGTCGCTGAGGCTCACAGGTCGTTTACAGAAAAGGCTCCGCTTGCGGAGCCTTTTCGTTTGGCCTACCTCTTTCGCTTCGGCGCAGCGCCATCGATCCTGGGCCACCTGTCAACCGCATTCTTACCAACGATAAGTGCGGCTCGTCGCTTGACTTCGTCCGGTGTAAACATGCCGCGTTCGATGGCAGATCGGAGCCACTCGGAATAGTTGCCGCCGGTCCTGTCAAAGCGATCCTCGCGCAACATTTGATAAATGGCAGCAGCGAGCATGTGCATGCCCTCATCGGCATTTCGCCAGCGGGAACTCGGACCCCACTCGAAGCCCATGCGTTCCGCAACGATCTGGTCCAGAGCCTGCGTCGAACTCTCGTCCAGTAGTTCGGGAAACGAGTTGTAACCAAAAGCCGGATTGTGATCGCTCACGATGGATAACATCCACGGGTCTGTCCTCAGTTGCTCCAGCGAAGCGTAGATCGACATGTCCCCTTTTTCGAATGGCGGATGAAACATCTCGTGTGCGGCGGTTCGCAGCTGGATGAACATCGGGTACTCATAATGTGCCGCGAAGCGCTGTCCCATTACGCGTATTCCGTAAGGCTTGGAGAAAAACAGCAAGAGGACGTCGATCTCGGGGTCGAGGGGGCGACCCAACAGTCGCTCCTGCTCAGGAATGATGTCCCAACGCTGCAGGTACTTCTGCGTTGCGTCAACGCGCAGATTCAGTATCGGTGCTGCAGCCTCCTGCCAGTATGATTCGAATCCCGCATCGCGCAATGCGACCAGTACGGTCAACACGTCCGGAATGGTCTCGTCTCGAAACCACTCCCACTCGGCCGTATCCCAGTACTGTGATTGCTCGAGTCCGGGCCGCAGGCGCGATTCCGGATTGCGCGCGGAGAGGATAACGTCGTCTAATGTGTCGGCCGGACCCGCCGAAAACAGCAGCGCGAGATTCGGGCCAACCAAAGTACAGGTGATCTCTGCAATTTCAGCGAGGCGCTCGAGCGCCGCAAGCGACTCCTCGTCAAAGTTGGAGCGAATGGATTCGACTTCCGATTTGTAGTGGTCGCGCTGCAATCCGTTGCCGGACAATGCGCCGATAAACACCAGTGCCTCGATACCGGGGCAGGTGTGCACCTCCCATCGTGTGAATATTTCATCTCTGGAAGATGACGCGGCGCCTGCGGCAACAGGCAGGGCGATGCACACCGCGATTGCCAGACGGTGAACGAAGGTGGTCGAAATTCGGCGGATAGCCATGGTTTCAGTGGCAACTCTACCAGCTCTGTTGTTATTGGATCGGTTTGACCACGCAAGGGCCCGGGTGTTTCAGGCGATTTCGCGGAGGGTGCCGCGACGCTGCGGCGCAGAATTTGTGAGCAAACGGACAATTGGCACAGGTATACTTTCTACGGGCCTGCAGCAAGGGAGGCAGGGATTGGGCCGTTTCTTCGAGGAACTCAAGCGTCGCAACGTTTTTCGCGTGGCGATCGCGTATCTGATCGCCACCTGGCTTGTCCTGCAGGTGGCCGATATCGTTCTGGAGATCATCGCTGCTCCCGACTGGGTCGCGCAGGTTTTTCTGCTCGTGTTCGCGTTGGGCTTCCCACTCGCCCTGATTTTTTCCTGGGCCTACGAGCTCACGTCGGAAGGAGTGAAGCGGGAAAAGGAAGTTGATCGCGAACAATCGATCACGGGCGCGACGGGCCGCAAGCTCAACCTGGTCACGATGGGCATGTTGGTTGCCGTGCTGGCGGTCGTCGGGTTGGAACGGGTGTTCTTTTCGCAGTCCGTAACAGAGGCACCGCAGCGAAGTTCACAGATGGACCAGAATTCCATCGCCGTACTCGCATTCGAAGACATGTCGCCGGATGGCGATCAGGCCTATTTCGCCGAGGGCCTTTCCGAAGAGCTGCTGAACGTCCTTGCGCAGGTCGACGAACTCAAAGTCGCCGGTCGGACCTCGTCGTTTGCGTTCAAGGGACAAAGCAAGGACCTGCGTGAAATCGGAGAGATATTGAATGTTACGCACATACTCGAAGGCTCGGTCAGAAAATCGGGCAATCGTATACGCGTTACAGCGCAGCTGGTCAAAGCCAGCGATGGTTTTCATATCTTCTCGGATACGTATGAGCGCGAACTCAGCGACGTGTTTGCGGTACAGGATGAGATCGCGCAGAGCATAAGCTCGGCCCTGTTGAGTGAAATAACGGGTACCGACTCAGTCGGCAGAGCAACGCCGACGGACCCGGAAGCATACGATCTGTACCTGCTGGCCAGGCAGAAGATCCACAGTCGCGATCCATTGAGCATGCGGGAGGCGCTCAGCATGCTCGGACGGGCACTCGAGATCGATCACGAGTACGCCCCGGCCATCGTGCAGAAGGCGCTGGCCACGTATCTGTTGTCGGATACCATGGGCTCGTACGGCGACATCCCGGAGGAGATTGCGTTTCCGGAGGCACGGCGACTCGTGGACCAGGCGCTTGCAATCGATCCCGAGCTCGCCGAGGCGCACGCGGTGAATGGTCTGTTGCTCGACACGGGAGAGTTGGACAATGACGCTGCCATCAGCGCTCTGAAACGGGCACTCGAACTGAATCCGAACATGAGCGACGCTGCGAACTGGTTGTCGACCGCCTATGACGGCATTGATCAGGCCGACGAATCGAGAGCGATACTCGAAGAGCTTGTCGGCAGAGACCCCATGTACGGGCCGGCGTTTAGCAATTTGACGCAAGAGTATGCAAGAACCGGCGACTTCGACCAGGCCGATGCCCTGATTTCCAGGGTGGGGCGAATTGTCGGAGAGAACGACGAGATACTCTTTTCGCGCGGCATCATGTCCGTGATGCGTGGGGAACCGGCAGCCGCTGTGCGTGACATCAAGCGCGCTCTTGCGGAAAACCCGCGATCATCAATTGCGCAAATGTGGTACGGCTTCGCGCTCATGGGTGTTGCGGATTATGAAACCATGGTGGCAGCGGGGATATCGGAGCACCAGATTAAAGGCCTATGGACGCTTGGCAACGAGGAAGACGCCAGGGTTGTTCTGCGGGATCTCAATATCCGTACCGCCTATCCACCGCGCACCTTGAGCACTATCGGACAGCTGTTCAATTCGGATGGGGTCAGCCAGGAATTCATCGATTACATCGGCGAACAATTCGGCTCCACCGAAAGCTTGCTCGAAGAGTTTCCGGCCAGGTCCGGGTGGGGCACCGGTTACCTTGGTGAGCTTGCCTATGCCTATCGTCAGGTCGGCGACGAGAAGATGGTAGAGCAGCTACTCGACGAGATGCGCGATACCTTGGACGATCAGGGCAAGGCCGGCGTCGATAACTGGGTTCGCCATTGGAGTTGGGCGCAGTTGACCGCTTTGAGCGGTGATGTCGGCGGGGCGCTGATGTCCATGCAGGCGGCTCTGGACAGTGGTTTCAGTTACCAGGATGGCTTCGACTCCGGGGTGTTCGAGAGTTTGCACGGGGAGCCAGGATTCGAGCAAATCAAGCAGGCGCTTGCGCAGCACGTCGACGACGAGCGAGCGAAGCTCGACATGCCACCTTATCGACCGTTCCCGGAGACCGAAAAGCGCAGAAATCGGCCCACCTTTTGAACCGAAGCTTGCCGGCTTGGGCGGTGCTATAGTGAGCGCGATTTCGCTGATCGAGGGCAACGCAAAATGATCGTTAATAGAACGCGCGGACTGTTGGTTCGTGCAGT
>DAOWGY010000255.1 GCA_030641695.1 Gammaproteobacteria bacterium | reverse complement strand
GTTGGAGCGCCTCTCGAGGCGCGATTGGCAGGGTCGCGCTTCCAGAAGCGCTCCAACAACCATCGGTTCGAGCGCCTCTCGAGGCGCGATTAGTGGGGTCGCGCTTCCAGAAGCGCTCCAACAACCATTGGTTGGAGCGCCTCTCGAGGCGCGATTGGCGGAGTCGCGGTTCGAGAAGCGCTCCTACAGTCGGGCTATCAGGCTCGATGTGTCCCAACGGCTGCCGCCCAATGCCTGCACCTCGGCGTAGAAGCGATCGACGAGCTCGGTGAGTTCGAGATTCGCGCCGTTTGCTTGCGCTTCTTCGAGCGCAATGCCCAGATCCTTGCGCATCCAGTCAACAGCAAAGCCGAAGTCGAATTCGCCATCGACCATCGTTCGCCAGCGATTCTCCATCTGCCACGACTGAGCAGCGCCCCTGGAAATCGCGCTGATCACCTTTTCCGGGTCGAGTCCGGCCTGCGTCGCAAAATGCAGGCCTTCCGAAAGTCCCTGTACGACGCCGGCAATACATATCTGATTGACCATCTTCGCAAGCTGACCGGAGCCCGCTGGTCCGATCAGGGTAATCGCTTTCGCGTAGCAGTCCATGACGGGCATGGCGTGTTCGAAGACTCCTTCGTCCCCGCCGACCATGATCGTCAACTGGCCATTTTCGGCGCCAGCCTGGCCACCCGACAACGGCGCATCGAGAAAACCGACTCCCCGGCTCGACGCTTCTGTGTGCAGTTCGCATGCAAGTGTCGCCGACGCCGTCGTGTGATCGACGAGGATGCTGCCGTCGGCCATCGTCGACAACGCGCCGTCCGGGCCCATCGTTACCTCACGCACATCGTCGTCATTACCGACACAGCAAAACACAATGTCGGCACCACGAGCGGCACCCGCCGGTGTCTCCGCCAGGGTCCCGCCGTGTTGCTCACACCACTGCTGCGCTTTGGATATCGTGCGGTTGTACACGACAACGTCGTGGCCGTTGGCGGCAAGGTATCCAGCCATCGGATAGCCCATGACACCGAGGCCGATGAAAGCAACACGCATATTCGCACTCCTCGCAGTCGCGCTTCGAGAAGCGCTCCAACACTACTTCTTGCGCGGATCAAGACCGATCGACCGGGCGATTATTTCACGCATGATCTCGGAGGTGCCGGCATAGATACGGGAAATTCTTGCGTTCGCATACATGCGCGAGATTCGGTACTCGTCCATGTAGCCTGCACCACCGTGCAACTGCAGGCACTCGTCCGTTACGCGACATTCGAGCTCGCTTGAAAACAATTTCGCCTTGGCAGCGTCGTCCGCACTCAGGGTGCCGTCGTTATGCTGTATCACGCACTGATCGACAAAGCTCTGTGCGATGTCGATTTCGGTTCGCATATCGGCCATCTTGAAGCGCGTGTTCTGGAACGCGGCGATTGGCTGGCCGAACGCCTTGCGATCATTGATGTACTCCAGGGTAATTTGGAACGCCGCTTCACAGTTGGCAACGAAGCCGGCGGCGGCCAGAAGCCGCTCCTCCAGGAGGCCGTGCATCAGGTGATAAAAGCCGCGATGAGGATCGCCGAGCAGATTTTCCTTCGGCACCTTGACGTTATTGAAGAACATCTCCGCCGTGTCCTGGCTTTTCAGACCCATCTTTTTCATATTGCGGCCGCGCTCGAAGCCCTCCATGCCGCGCTCGACGACGAACAGGCTGATCCCGCGCTTGCTGTCCGGGTCCGTGCGCGCTGCCACTATGACGAGATCCGCGAGGATGCCGTTCGAAATATAGGTCTTCGAGCCGTTGAGCAGGTAATGGTCGCCCTTGTCTTCGGCGCGCGTGCGAATGGCTGCCAGATCGCTACCGGTTCCTGGCTCGGTCATTGCGATGGCGAGTATGTGCTCGCCGGTCACGCACTTGGGTAACCAGCGCTGCTTTTGCTCCTCGGTGCCGAACGTATCGATATAAGGACCGACCAGCCGGCTGTGCAGCCAGAGGAAAAAGCCGGCGTCGCCATGCATAGTAAGCTCTTCCATCACAATCTGTTCATAGCGAAAATCGCTGACGCCGGCGCCACCATATTTCTCGTCGGCCCACATGAGCAGCAACCCCTGCTCGCCGGCCTTCAGATACGCCTCTCGATCGACAATGCCTTGATCGTTCCAGCGTTCGATATTCGGCTGCACTTCGTTGATCATGAAACTCCGCACTGAATCGCGGAACATCTCATGCTCTTCGTCGAAAATGGTCCTGTCCATCTGCCTGATACTCTACTTGCCCTTGAATTGCGGTTCGCGTTTGTCGAAGAACGCCTTTACGCCCTCGAGGTTATCGGCGCATCCGACAAGCGATTGCTGTAGTTCGGCTTCCGTGTCGAAGGAGCTCGCCCAGTCGTGGTCCATCGCATGTCGCATGACCTTTTTGGTTGCGGCAATAGACAGCGGCGCCCGTGTCGCCAGTTGTTGCGCCCATTCGAGCGCCGCGTTCTGCAGTTCCCCGTCCGGCACAGTCCTGTTCGCCAGTCCGAGGTCGACACAACGAGCGGCGCCGATGCGATCGGACTCAATGCTCAGCTGAAACGCGCGCCGGTAGCCCAGCTGTCGCACCAGTAGCCAGTTGAGTCCGCCATCCGGCACCAGCGATATGGTCGTGAACGGTGACAGCAGGAATGCGCTGTCCGCCATGATCAACAGATCGCAGGTCAGTGCAAGCGACAACCCTATGCCCGCAGCCGATCCCGGGACCGCGGCGATCACGGCTTTCGGCATGGTTGCGACTGCTGACATCACCGGCCGGTATTCATACTGCAACTTGCCGAAAACGCGGCGCCCCTCGAAGCCGCTCTTGAGATCGGCGCCGGCACTGAAACAACGACCTTCGCCGGTTAACATGACGACACGAATGTCATCGTCGTGATGCGCCTTTTCGAGCGCGTCGAGGAGATCGAAACTCAGCTGCGACGTGAACGAGTTCATGGCATCGGGACGGTTTAGAGTAATTACAGCAACGCCATCGTGCTGTTTATATTTGACGATATCGCTCATTGTTCTGTTCCTGGTTGCGACTACATATTGCGGCGGTACTCGCCACCCACCTGGTAGAGCGCGGCCGAGATCTGGCCGAGCGAGCTGCTTTTCACCGTTTCCATCAGCTCGGCGAAAATATTGCTGCGCTCGCGCGCTTTGCCCTGGAGTTTCGACAGCGCATCGCCGCTTTCGTCACCATGCGTGGCCTGGAAGGCACGCAAATGCCTGATCTGGTCTTGCTTTTCGTCTTCGCTCGAACGAATGAGCTCGAGTTCGTGCACCTCGTCTTCCTGACCTGCTTTCGGCAGAAAAGTGTTGACGCCGATCAGCGGCAACGAGCCGTCGTGCTTCCTGCTCTCGTAATACAGGCTCTCTTCCTGAATCTTGCCGCGCTGATACATCGTGTCCATCGCACCGAGCACACCGCCACGCTCCGAGATACGCTCGAATTCCTCGTAAACGGCCTCTTCGACGAGGTCCGTCAATTCGTCGATGATGAACGAGCCTTGCCACGGGTTCTCGCAGTAATTCAGCCCGAGCTCACGCGAGATGATCATCTGAATCGCCACCGCGCGCCGAACCGACTGCTCAGTCGGCGTCGTGATCGCTTCATCGAAAGCGTTGGTGTGCAAGCTGTTGCAATTGTCGAACATCGCGTACAGAGCCTGTAGCGTCGTTCGAATGTCGTTGAAACTGATTTCCTGCGCGTGCAGGCTGCGGCCCGATGTCTGCACGTGGTACTTGAGCATTTGCGACCGCGCGCCGGCACCATAACGCTCGCGCATCGCACGCGCCCAGATGCGACGCGCCACCCGACCGATGGCCGAGTACTCGGGATCCATGCCATTGGAAAAGAAAAAACTCAGATTCGGCGCGAACGCGTCGATGTCCATGCCACGCGCGAGGTAGTACTCGACGATCGTGAAGCCATTTGCGAGCGTGAACGCGAGCTGGCTGATCGGGTTCGCACCGGCCTCGGCGATGTGGTAACCGCTGATCGACACGCTGTAATAATTGCGCACATTGCTGTCGATGAAAAACTGCTGCACGTCGCCCATCATTTTCATCGCGAACTCGGTCGAGAAAATGCAGGTGTTCTGCGCCTGGTCCTCCTTGAGGATATCGGCTTGCACGGTACCGCGAACCGTCGACAGGGTTTCCTGGCGGATACGTGCATAAGTCTCGGCATCGACTACCTTGTCGCCGGACACGCCAAGCAGGCCGAGACCCAGTCCATCATGGCCGGCCGGCAGCTCGCCCTCGTAACCCGGTCGCTCGCGACCTTCAAAATACTCGTCGATGCGCTTTTTCGAGTTCTCCCACTCACCGGTCTTACGCAGGTGCTTCTCGACCTGCTGGTCGATTGCCGTATTCATGAAAAACGCCAGCATCATCGGCGCCGGGCCGTTGATCGTCATCGAAACCGATGTCGTGGGTGCGCACAAATCGAAGCCCGAGTAGAGCTTCTTCATATCGTCAACGGTCGCAATGGACACACCCGAGTTGCCAACCTTGCCGTAAATATCGGGCCGCTCGTGCGGATCTTCACCGTACAGCGTGACCGAATCGAAAGCCGTCGACAGCCGTGAAGCATCCTGCCCGAGCGACAGGTAGTGAAAACGTCGATTCGTGCGCTCGGGCGTACCCTCGCCCGCGAACATGCGTGTCGGATCTTCACCCAGGCGCCGGTAGGGGTATACGCCGCCCGTGTATGGGTAGGCGCCCGGCAGGTTTTCCTTCGACAGGAAATTCAGCAATTCGCCCCAGTCCCTGTAGTCGGGCGCAGCGATCTTCGGAATCTTCTGGTGGCTCAGGGATTCACGGTAGTTTTTGCCGCTAATCTCGCGACCGCGAACCGTATAGCTGTAGGTGTCGGAGCGAACCCCTGCTTTGCGCTGTGGCCATTCGCGCAGCAACCTGATCGAGTCTGGGGTCAACTCGGCGAGTGCTTCCTGGTAGCGTTGCCGCAAAACCAGCAATGTGCGATCGCCGCCCTCAGTCAGCGCCTTGCTCTTGTAGAGCTCGAGCTCGCCCGGCAATGCCTCGTCGTCGAGCGTCTTCAGCGTCTCGTAGAGATGCTGTACCCGGCTTGCAATCTCGGCCTGAGTATCGATGTGTGCACCGATGTCACGACCTTGCTCGGCGATCTCTGCGAGGTAGCGAATGCGACTACCCGGAATCGCCGCCGTTGCGCGCGGCTCCCGGATCGAGGTGTCGATGTCCGGCGACCACGTTGCAGCATCAAGACCTGCCTTTGCCGCGACCTGCTGGCACAACTGCACGAACATCCAGCTGATGCCGGGATCGTTGAACTGGCTGGCAATGGTCGGATACACCGGCACCTCTTCAGCCGTGGTGTCGAATGCCACATGATTGCGTTGCCACTGCTTGCGGATGTCGCGCAACGCGTCTTCGGCGCCGCGCTTGTCATACTTGTTGAGCACAATGAGGTCAGCGAAGTCGAGCATGTCGATCTTCTCGAGCTGACTCGCAGCGCCATAGTCGCTCGTCATGACATAGACCGAGAAGTCGACGAGATCCACGATCTCGCTGTCGCTCTGGCCGATGCCTGCGGTTTCGACGATGATCATGTCGAAGCCGAGCGACTTGAGGAACAGAATGTGATCGCCCAGCATCTCGCTGGTGGCGAGGTGTTGCCGGCGCGTCGCAATCGATCGCATGTACACGCGATTCGATCGCAGCGAATTCATGCGAATACGATCGCCGAGTAATGCGCCACCAGTGCGTCGCCGTGTCGGGTCGACAGCGAGAACCGCGATGCGCATGTCGTGGAAACTGCCCAGGAAACGATTCAGTATTTCATCGGTCACGCTGCTTTTGCCGGCGCCGCCAGTGCCGGTAATACCGATCACGGGGGCGTTGCCAGCCTGAACAAGCCACTCCTTGCGCAACCGGGCGAGTGTACTTTCATCGAGCACACCCTCTTCTATCGCCGAAATCGTGCCGGCGATATCGACCGCGGAATCGCGATCGACGTCTTTCGGCACTGACGATTCTCGTCTCACGGTCGCAGTGCGTGTGACCAGGTCGCGAATCATCGCTTCGAGGCCGAGTTCCATGCCGTCGTGCGGGTGATAGATGCGCTCGACGCCGTAATCCATCAATGCCTCGATCTCCTCCGGCGTAATGGTGCCACCCCCGCCTCCGAAGACCCGGATGTGCCCCGCGCCAAACTCGTTCAGGCGGTCAATCATGTAACGGAAAAACTCGTTGTGCCCGCCCTGGTAAGAACTGACCGCGATGCCGTCGGCGTCTTCCTGGATGGCCGCGCGCACGATATCGTCGACACTGCGGTTGTGACCCAGATGAATGACCTCGGCGCCCTGCGCCTGAATCAGGCGCCGCATGATATTGATCGCGGCATCATGGCCGTCGAACAGTGACGCCGCAGTGACGAAACGCAAGGGCGCTTCGACGGTCTTTCCCGAGACGCCGCGCAGATCGCTCGCTACCGTGCTCATGGGCTCGTATCCTCCGGGGGGTTCACAGCAGAAAGTTTCGCCTGGAAGGCGAAATCTCTTTAAAAATCAGCTATTTCTGCTATTGAAAAAATTCTAATGAAGATTAAAATAATGCACAAGCGCGCAGAACACAAGTGCAGGTTTCATGCAATCCAGGAATACCGGGGCCGAGAGCCCCATCGACACCCGTTTCCAGCTGAAACGCAACCGCATGCTCAAGGCGGCGGCCCACTGTTTCAATCTGAAAGGCTATAGCGGGACCTCGCTGAAAGACGTCGCCGATATCCTCGGCCTGACCGACGCCGCGTTGTATTACTACGTGCGCAACAAGGAAGAACTCGTGTACCTGTGTTACGTGCGCGCCGCCGACGTCGGGCGTGAAGCGATGCAACGTGCGGTCGCCGAGGGAGGCAACGGTCTCGATACGGTACAACGATATTTACGCTACCACGTCGAAATCATGGTCGGCGATCGCGGGCCGATCGCCATTATGAGCGAGATTCCATCCCTGAGTCGCGGCCATCGGGAGGCGGTTCTCGAGCTGTCCCGCAGTCACAGTGCTGCATTCGAAGCCATTCTGAAACGGGGCATGGAGGACGGCAGTATCGAGACATCGGATGTCAGGATGACGGGCAATGCGATCATGGGATCGTTGAACTGGATCCCGAAATGGTTTCACGGCGACTCCGCCATGGCCAGCAAGATTGTCGAAGAGTTTCCGCGAATCCTGAGTAGTGGCCTGAGGGCCGCCTAGCGGTCGTCGACCAGCGCGACGAAGGCGTCGACCTTTCGCTCGAGATCGGCGAGCTCATCAACCGCGAGGTCTGCGTTTACGGGCTCGATATCGAGCGTCGCCGTGATGTGGTCGAGGTGTTTTTGCATGCGCCTGTGAATCTGCCCGTAGTACGCGTCACCGGACATGCTCGTACCGGCACGCGGCCTCACGATCGTCACGGGCGACGTCGGAGCACCCATGCGTGAACCCGTCGAACTTTCGATCATCGACTCGTAATCACCGCGCACCAGGCGCATGCGAAGCATGACGTCGCTGTATTGGCGGCGAAGCCGCAGGTAGATTTCGTCAACGCGGTCCATGTCGACGGCATCGAACTGCGCCATCAATTCGTCGCGCACAGCAACGAACTCGGGCGCCTTGCGCTCTGCCGCGAGACGATACCAGGCACATGCGAGCACGGGATCCTCTTTGACGCCAAGCCCTGTAAGACTCATGAAACCGACCATGTATTGCGCGTACTTGTCACCGATCGGTGCGAGTTCGTGGCGATAGATGAAGTGGGCTCGCTTGTAATCACCGCGCTCGAACAATTCTTCGGCTTTCGCCTGCACGCTCAGCGTCTTCGCATCGACAACGCTCCCGCTGTTGATGGAGAAGTCCAGCGCGAATACGCCGGACGCCGCAAAACATGCAACGAATACGACAAAAATCTTCAGTCTGATGCTCAAGTTACAGGATCCTGCCAGGGTGCCTTTTCACCGTATTTTGAGTGTCTGGCCAGCATCTAAGTTCCGACGAAATCAATCATTCAGTCTTCAAATTCGGGCTCGCGCCCAGCCATGTTTGCGTGTACTGCCTCCAACTGGTTCGGCGTGCCCAGGACGCCTATTTGCAATGCAGCCTCGAGCGCCAGCGACGCCTTGTCGTCCAGACAGCGCGTCTCCGTAAACATCTTTTTCATTGCCCGAACTGCGTCAGGCGACTTCGCCGCGATCTGTCTCGCCGTGTCATGCGCCGCCGCGACCGGATCCTGATGAATTGCCGTCACCAGGCCGAATTCGAGTGCCTCGCCAGCGTCGACCACACGCCCAGTGTAGGCCAGTTCCCTGAGCCGGTCCTGTCGCAACAGGCCGCCCGTCGTCACGGTTATCGACATGTCGGGTATCAGTCCCCAGCGAATTTCCATGATCGACAGCTTTGCATCGACCGTCGCGTATCGCAGGTCTGCGCCAAGCGCGATCTGTGCACCCGCACCGAAAGCCACGCCCTGTATCGCGCAAATGACGGGCACCGGCAGCTCTCGCCAGGCATACGCGGCACGCTGAAAGCGATTGGCGGGCGATTCACCCTGAGGCGCCATCGATGCTGCATCAATGCCTGCGCCCGGATCACTGAATACACTGACATCGATACCGGCACAGAAATTGTCGCCGGCACCACGAAGTACCACGGCGCGTACTGTCCGATTATCCGCAAGTTGCGTGGCGGCCTGCCCTAATTCGTCGAACATCTGCATGTCGACCGCGTTGTGTTTATCGGGACGATTGAGCACGACCTCGGCAACATGGCCGTCGATCGAAATATCCACGCGATTGCTCATATGCCTCCCCGGAGACGTGCCGCCACCGGCCGCTATGTGGCCAGCGTGCACTTGCCGTTCCTGATAACGACGATGTCTCGGTCCTTAACGCTGCACTGGAACGACACGATATTGCCGTCCTGCCACATGTCGGTGGTAATCGTATCACCGGGAAGTACGGGCGCCGAAAATCGTGCGTCGAGGCCTGTAATCAGGGTGTAGTCATAGTTACAGATCGTCTTCAAAATCGCGTGACACGCCACACCGTAGGTACACAGGCCGTGCAGAATGGGTACCGGGTAGCCGACATGCTGCGCCAGCGCCGGGTCGGCATGTAGCGGATTGCGGTCACCGTTCAGGCGATACAGCAAGGCCTGATCCGCCCGCGTGTCGAGGTCACAACTCAGGTCGGGCTCCCGTCGCGGCGGGCGGTGGGCGGCAGGACCCTTGCCGCGCGGCCCGCCGAAGCCGCCGTCGCCACGTGCCATGATGGTGTTGCCGATTGTGAAGAGTGCGGTGTCGTCCTTCGCGAGCCGCGCTTCGGCCTCGAACAGCACCAATGCACCACGACTGGGCCCACGATCGTAAGCGCCAACGATATGCTTGTTGATCAGGATGTCTGCCGAAACCGGCAGTGGCCGATACAGTTGCAGCCGCTGCTCGACGTGCAGCACCTGGCTGAAATCCCAGCCGAGGTCCGGGGGGAACATATCCGGAACCAGCACGGTCGCGATCGACGGCACGATCTTCATCGGAGCGCCTTGTTCGTAGACATACGCGAGTTCGTCCGGATTCACGGCGTCGCGGCCCATGCCGACACTCACTGCGTACAGCATCGTTTCCGTGTCGCCGTAGCTGAACGGCAGGTCGACGATGGACGTCGCCATCAAATCATCGTATTTGAGCGCCATGGTCCCCGGGCTTGTTGGTTGTCAACGGCCGACAGGGCGTCGCCGCAGTCGCTAGTTTAGTGGCAACTCGCAAGGTGTATCAATCATGTGCGAGTCGCGAATTGCCAACCAAGCGCCGCAAGGGGCACCACAGCGCGCTCCGCCTGCCCGGCATGCGCACTGGCTGCGGTGCCATCCCGCACCCGGCCCGCGATTCCCTGCAGGATTGCCGCCAGCCTGAAGAAATTGAATGCCGAGTAGAAATCGCGGTTCGCGATGCCGCCGCTGCGGCCCGTGCGCTCGCAGTACAGTCGCGCATACTCGTCCTCGCCGGGAATGCCCAACGCCTGCAGGTCCTTGCCGCGCAGACCCGCGGAACCGATACCGATGTCGGGCATCTGCCAGGTCATCAGGTGGTAGGTAAAGTCGGCCAGAGGGTGGCCTATCGTCGACAATTCCCAGTCGAGCACGGCTATTACTTTTGGCTCCTCGGGATGGATGATCATGTTGTCGAGACGAAAATCACCATGCACGATGCTCGCCGACTCGTCGTCCGGGATATTCTCCGGCAACCAGTCGATCAGGCTGTCCATGTCAGCGATCGCGCCGGTCTCCGAGGCACGATACTGGCCACTCCAGCGCGAAATCTGCCGTGCGAAGTAGTTACCCGGCTTGCCGAAATCCGCAAGGCCGAGCGCCTCGTAGTCGAAACTGTGCAGCCTTGCGATAGTCTCACTGGCACTGTCGTAAATAGCGGTCCTTTCGTCGCGATCCGACTCGGGCAGATCGAGCTCCCAGAAAATACGGCCGTCGACACACTCCATGATGTAAAACATTGTTCCAATGACCGCGTCGTCCTCACACAGCACGTACGGGCGGGGCACCGGAAAATCAGCGCCATACAGCGCGCTAATAACGCGAAATTCACGGTCGACTGCATGCGCCGACTTCAGCAGCTTGCCGGGCGGCTTGCGGCGCAGCACGTAGCGGCCGCTTTCCGCCTGTAGCAAATAAGTGGGGTTGGACTGACCGCCGCGGAACTGCCGGACCTCGAGTGGCCCGTGAAAACTTTCGACATGCGACGTCATGTAGTCGGCGAGCTGGCCGACGTCGAATCGCAACGCTTCCCTGACGTCGTCGGTGCCCGTATTTTGCTGCTGGCGAGAACTCACGGCGATGCTACATGCGGAATATGCCGAACGACGTCTCGGGATCGCGTGGCCGGTTCATCGCCGCCGACAGCGCGAACGCCAGAATGTCGCGTGTGTCGACGGGATCGATGACGCCATCGTCCCAGAGACGCGCGCTCGAATAGTACGGGTGACCCTGGTGGTCGTATTGCTCGCGTATCGCGTCCTCGAACTCGGCTTGCTCGTCCTGCGACCACTGCTCACCACGTGCTTCGAGCCCATCCCGTTTCACGGTCGACAGCACGAGTGCAGCCTGCTCGCCACCCATGACGGAAATGCGCGCGTTCGGCCACATCCATAACATGCGAGGACCGTACGCACGGCCGCACATCGCGTAATTGCCGGCGCCGAAGGAGCCGCCGATTACGACCGTGAACTTCGGCACCGTCGCCGTCGCGACCGCATTCACCATTTTCGCACCCTCCTTGGCGATGCCGGCGTGCTCCACCCGTTTACCAACCATGAAACCCGTGATGTTTTGCAAGAACAGCAACGGAATGCCGCGACGATTGCACAGTTGAATGAAGTGCGCCCCCTTTTGCGCCGATTCCATGAACAGGATGCCGTTGTTAGCGACGATCCCTACCGGGAAGCCGTCCACGTGCGCGAAACCGCACACGAGTGTCGACCCGTAGAGTTTTTTGAATTCGAGGAACTCGGAGCCGTCGACGATCCGCGCGATGACCTCGCGGATGTCGTACGGAAAGCGGTACTCGCGCGACACGATGCCGTAGATGTCCTCTGCCGGATACTCGGGCTCGACAGGATCGCGCATCGACAGGGAATTCTCTTTCTGTACGTTCAGGTTAGCGACGATCTCGCGTGTAATCGCCAGCGCGTGGGCATCGTCGTCGGCGAGATGGTCGGTAACTCCCGAGATTCGTGAGTGCACACTGCCGCCGCCCAGTGACTCGGCGTCGACGATCTCGCCGGTTGCCGCTTTTACGAGCGGCGGCCCGCCGAGGAAAATCGTGCCCTGATTGCGCACGATAATCGCCTCGTCACACATCGCGGGAACGTAAGCACCACCTGCTGTGCACGATCCGAGTACGGCGGCGATTTGCGGAATGCCCCTGGCAGACAATTGAGCCTGATTGTAGAAAATGCGGCCGAAATGATCGCGGTCAGGAAATACTTCTTCCTGGCGCGGCAGGAAGGCGCCGCCGGAGTCGACCAGGTAGACGCACGGCAGGTGATTCTGCGCCGCGATCTCCTGTGCTCGCAGGTGCTTTTTTACGGTCAGCGGGTAATACGTGCCGCCCTTCACGGTCGCGTCGTTGGCGACCACCATGCATTCGATACCGTGAATTCGCCCGATGCCGCAAATGATCCCTGCGGCCGGCACATCGTCGCCGTACACGTCGAGCGCCGCCAGTTGGCCGATTTCGAGAAACGGTGACTCGTCGTCCAGCAGTACGCGTACGCGATCGCGTGGCAGCAGCTTGCCTCGCTGCAGGTGTCGTTCGCGCGAGCGCTCCGATCCACCCTGCATGACCTGCTCGCTCAGTGCCTGGAGGTCGCTGGCGAGTGCCCGGTTAACTGCCAGGTTGGCCGCAAAGTCCTCCGAGTTACGGTCTATCTTGCTTATGATCAGTGGCATCAGCGTCCTTTCTGTTGGAGCGCTTCTCGAAGCGCGATCGGGTCTGGCCTCAGTCGCGCTTCCAGAAGCGCTCCAACGGTCGTCAACTACGGGCCGGTGGCGTTGAAAAGTTCGCGGCCAATCAGCATACGGCGGATTTCGCTCGTACCGGCGCCAATCTCGTAGAGCTTGGCATCGCGCAGCAGTCGCCCCGCAGGATATTCGTTGGTGTATCCATTGGCTCCGAGCGCCTGAATCGCCTCGCCGGCCATCCACGTTGCCTTTTCCGCCGCCACGAGAATACAACCCGCCGCATCGAATCGGGTAGTCTGCTCCCGTTCACAT
>DAOWGY010000193.1 GCA_030641695.1 Gammaproteobacteria bacterium | reverse complement strand
TTTCTCAAATACGGGGAGGCTTCCCACCCCCACGATAAATAAAACGAGGCCGCGTAGGCTATATAAAGGTTGAGGGGATATCCAGCACTTATTCCGAACAGTTATATAGGCAGGGTGGGGGCAGGCGCTGGCGATACGTCTGGGCAGGCCGCGCGGATTTTTTTTCGAGGAAGTAAAGCGCAGCGCAGCGAGCCATGATGAGAAAAATGAATCGAAGCGGCTTGCCTAGCCAATCATCTTGGCTACAGAGTCGTGGATGGCAGGATTGGTAGTCGCGCAGTCGTAGTTTGTGCCGACCAGTTCGGCCTCCAGATCGGCTACCGCGTTGTCCAGGTCGTCGTTGAAGATGACGAAGTCGAATTCGTTCCAGTGGGACATGTCGGAGAGTGCGTCGCGCAGCCGTCGCTCTATGACCTCATCACTGTCGGTGCCGCGGCTGCGTAGGCGGTGTTCCAGTTCTTCGCGGGATGGCGGAAGAATGAATACAGACACGCACTCCGGCATCGCTGCCCGCACCTGTTGTGCTCCCTGCCAGTCGATCTCCAGGATTACGTGATGGCCTGCAGCGAGATGTTCTTCGACCTGTTGGCGGGAGGTGCCGTAAAAGTTGTCGAAGACCTCGGCCGACTCGAGTAATGCGTCTTGTTTGCGCAGCGATTCGAACTCAGCGGTATCGACGAACAGGTAGTCGACCCCGTCTGCTTCGTTGCGACGCTTCTGTCGCGTCGTGTAAGAAATCGAAAAACGCAGGTCGGGGTTGCGGGTCGTCAGGGCCTTGACCAGCGTCGTCTTGCCGGCGCCAGAAGGCGCGGCGATAACAAACAGTTTGGCTGGCAGGTTGATCATCGATGCCTTATTCGACGTTCTGGATTTGTTCGCGCATTTGCTCGATGAGCACCTTGAGTTCAACCGCCGCTCGTGTGGTCTCGGTGTCGTTCGATTTCGAACCCACCGTGTTGGCTTCGCGATTGAGTTCCTGCATCAGGAAATCGAGGCGCCGGCCGACCGGCTCATCGCGTTGCAGTACTTCCCGAATTTCGACGAGATGACTGTCGAGCCGGTCGAGCTCCTCGTCAACGTCCAGTTTCTGCGCAATCAACGCCAGTTCGGTCTCCAGTCGTGCCGGGTCGGACTCGACATCGAGCTTGTCGATGCGTTCACGCTGCTTGGTGCGCGCCGCTTCGAGCACCTCCGGCATGCGTGTGCGGACAGACTTTGAGATCGCCTCGATATCGGCACAACGGGACTTGAGCATCTCGGCAATTCGCGCACCTTCACTCGCGCGCATTGATTGCATGGCCTCGAGTGACTTTTTCAACAGTTCGAGCGCTTCCTCGAACAACGGCTCGGCATCGATCTCATTTTGTTGCACCACTCCTGGCCAGCGCATGACATCGAACGGATTCACTGCGGCAGTGGCGGGCAGCTCAACGGCCATCTCCTTGATGCGCTTGCTGATGAGTTCGACGAGTTCGGTATTGATCTGCAACTCTTCCTGACGGTCGAACGCGCGGCGAAAGTGCAGGGCACACTCGACCTTGCCGCGGCTCAGGCTGGCGGATACGTGCTGACGGAAGATTTGTTCCTGGGGCCGCATCTCGTCGGGGAGCTTGAATTGCACATCGAGATAGCGGTGATTGACGGCCCTGAGTTCCCAGGTCAGCGCACCAATTTCGGACTCGACCGACTGTCGCGCAAAGCCTGTCATACTGTGTAACATCGGTGCCTGTCTCCGGTTGTGCCGCATTGGTCACGTTTTTCGACGCTAAGGCCCGGCATACTGCCGCCCCGTGGACCGGACATTCTAAGCGCAGCCCATTATGCACGTCGAATACGCTAAAGTTTCCGCTCTTGGTGACAGGCAGGACAATCAGGACCGTGCCGCCGTCGTCGTGGCCGACGACGCCGCCATGATGCTGGTGTTCGACGGCATGGGCGGGCATTCGGATGGCGCACGTGCCGCCGAAACCGGATTGAAGATCGTGCAGGACCTGTTCATGTCGTCGTCCCTGCCTGTACTGGATCCGCAAGGATTCCTCTATGCCGCACTGGCCCGCGCTCATGATGAAGTAGTGAGTCTCGGCCGCGAAGTGGCCGTCGATTTCAGGCCACGCGCCACCTGCGCGATATGCCTGATCCAGGAAGGTGGGGCATTTTGGGCGCACATCGGCGACAGTCGCATTTACCAGATTCGTAACGGCCAGGTGCTGACGCGGTCACGCGATCACAGCCATGTCGAAGTTTTGATACAGGAAGGCGCAATTACCGAAGAAGAAGCGCAGGATCACCCGATGCGCAATTTTGTCGAGTGTTGCATTGGTGGCGACGTGCCCGTGCCGGACATGAGCATTACGGCCAAGCAGGCGCTCGAGCCGGGCGACGTTCTTCTGGCTTGCACCGACGGCCTCTGGTCGGGACTGAGTGACGGTGACGTCGCCGAGATCGGCGAGCCGGGTGAGAACAATCTGGTCGAAAACCTGAAGGCACTCAGTATCAAGGCATTGAACGTAAACTCGCCCTACAGCGACAATACGACGGGTACCGCATTGCGGTGGCTGAACACATAACACGAAAAAACCGGAGAGCGACGATGCGCCCCAGCGGCCGCGAGGCGAACGAGATTCGCACAGTCTGTTTTACACCCGATTTCACGCGCCATGCGGAAGGCAGCGTACTGGTCGAATTCGGCGATACGCGCGTGTTGTGCACGGCAAGCGTCGAAGAACGCGTTCCCGTGTGGATGCGTGGCAAGAACAAGGGATGGGTGACCGGGGAGTACGGGATGCTGCCGCGTTCGACTCACACGCGTTCGGCACGTGAGGCGGCGCGCGGCAAACAAAGCGGCAGGACACAAGAAATTTCTCGCCTGATCGGTCGGTCGCTGCGAGCGGTGACCGATCTCGAAGCACTGGGTGAGCGAATGGTTACTCTCGACTGCGATGTCATACAGGCGGACGGTGGCACGCGCACGGCTGCAATCAGTGGCAGCTATGTCGCGCTTGCACTCGCGATGCAACGCATGACGAAAAAGAATGCTGTAAAGAAAAATCCGTTACATGGTCGAGTGGCGGCCGTCTCAGTCGGAATATACCGCGGTACGGCCGTGCTCGATCTGGACTACGATGAAGACTCTGAAGCCGAAACTGACATGAACGTCGTCATGAACGAAGCCGGGCGTTTTATCGAAATTCAGGGTACGGCTGAAGGACATGCATTCACCGACGATGAACTTGCGAATATGTTGAGCCTGGCGAAGATCGGTGTTGAGCACATCATCGGCGCGCAAAACGAGGCGTTGGCTGCGGCCGGCGGGTAAGCGAGTGCCACTGCCGAAAAAAATTGTGCTTGCCAGCAGCAATGCCGGCAAGTTGCGTGAGATTGCGCACCTCCTCTCGCAATTCGATACAGAGCTCGTTCCACAATTGGAATTCGGTGTCGGCGATGCCGAAGAAACGGGCTCGACGTTTGTCGGGAACGCGTTGATCAAGGCGCGTCATGCCGCAGTGGCAACGGGGTTACCGGCAATCGCCGACGACTCCGGGCTGGTGGTCGATGCACTCGATGGTCGTCCCGGCGTTCACTCGGCGCGTTACGCCGGCGAGAATGCCAGCGATGACAGCAACATCGACAAGCTACTCGACGAGCTGCAGGATGTCCCGAGCGAAAAGCGTGGCGCGGCCTTTCATTGCTGCGCATGTTACGTGTCGCCCGACGATACATCGTCGCTGATCGCGGAGGGCCGCTGGAAGGGGATGATTTTGCAGCAGCGCCGCGGCGAGGATGGCTTCGGCTATGACCCGGTTTTCCTCGATCCCGAATGTGGCAGAACGGCGGCAGAGCTCGGGCCAGAAATGAAGAGTGCACTTAGTCACAGGGGTCAGGCGCTCGCCGCACTCGCCGAGATGATGCGGCAACACTTCGTGTAAACAGGTCATGGCACCGCTGCCGCCACTATCGCTCTACGTTCACCTGCCGTGGTGCGTGCGGAAATGTCCCTACTGTGACTTCAACTCCTGGTCCGGCGCAGCCGAAGCGCCGCGCGAGCGTTATCTGGATGCGCTGATTAAAGATCTCGATGCGGCGCAAGACCTCGCGGCAGGCCGGTCTCTCATCAGCATTTTTCTCGGCGGCGGTACGCCGAGCGTCTTCACGCCGGCAGAAATCGGGCGGCTGCTGGAGGAGGCCGGGAAGCGTTTTTTGTTGGCGGATGATGTCGAAATTACGATGGAAGCCAATCCCGGGACAGTCGAGTGCGGCGCACCGGGAGCTTATCGTGAAGCCGGCGTGAATCGGCTGTCGATCGGAGCGCAATCGTTCGATGCGGCGAAGCTCGCATTGCTCGGACGCATTCATTCGGTCGACGATATCAACCGAACCGTGAGTGAGGCGCAAGACGCCGGATTCGACAACATCAATATCGACATCATGTACGCGTTGCCGGGACAGGATGCGGCGGCGGCAATGCGCGATATCGAGATGGCCGCCGCGCTGCAGCCGGCGCATATTTCCTGGTATCACCTGACGCTGGAACCCAACACGGTGTTTCACGCGCGGCCGCCTGCCGGCTTGCCCGACGACGAGCTGTCATATTTCATGCAGCAAGACGGTGAGGCACGGCTGGATGCTCTCGGCTACGAGCGATACGAGGTGTCGGCCTTTGCCCTCGGCGGCCGGTATTGTCGGCACAATCTCAACTACTGGTCCTTCGGCGATTACCTGGCTGTCGGCGCCGGGGCACATGGCAAGATCTCCACGGCGCAGGGAATCAGTCGATATACGAGGCCCACCAATCCGCAGCAGTACATGAACGCGATCGAGGCCGGCGAGGGTGACGTGGTGCCGGCGGCCCTCAGTGAAGAGGACCTGCTGTTCGAATTCATGCTGAATGCACTGCGGCTCACGGCAGGATTCGAGGAGCGCCTGTTCACGGGCACAACCGGGCTGCCAGCGGACATTCTAAGGCGGCGACTCGAGCCGTTGGTCGAGCGCGGCCTGATTGACCGGCAGGGGAGCCACAAGTGGCTTCCGACGACCACCGGGCAGCGCTTCCTGAACGATTTGCAGGCGCATTTTCTACCCAAGTAAAAGGGGTCAGAGCCCTTTTTCTTCCAGGATAAATGACAACGTCACCTGAAAAAGGGCTCTGACCCCTTTTTGGTCTTATACACAACAGCGCCCGGAGCCCTATATTTTCAGTGCGAGAGGCCATCAATTTCACTCGAAGCGTCGAGAAAGACTGGTAACCTGTTGATTTTATTAAATGTAATAAAATGGACACAAAATATCCATTTTGAAAACGCACGTTGAAAATCCGCACCTTAGGTCACTCGTCCAATTTTCTTCCACAGCTTTATCCACAGCTTCTGTGGATAAAGCTGGCGTGCTGTCCGGGCGCGTCTCCGACCACTTGCTAAGGCCTGCACTTACCGATATCCTACGCGGCCGATTTTGACAGCTTTGACTCAGAGAGCAGCCATGAAAGCCGACATCCACCCGAACTACGCTGATATCAAGGTTACCTGTAGTTGCGGCAACGAATTTACGACGCGTTCGACGCTCGGCGAAGACCTTCTCATCGAGGTGTGTTCCTCCTGTCATCCTTTTTATACGGGCAAGCAGAAGATCGTTGATACTGGCGGCCGTGTCGACAAGTTCCGCCGCAAGTACGGCATCAGCTAGTCGTCCTGCGTGCACCCGGCCAGATTCCCCGGCCGCGTATAGCGGCAACTACGTACTGATATCGTTGCGAACTGCAAGGTCGCGGCAGGCGTGGCTTTGGTATCCTGAGTCGCCGATTTTAGCGAAGGGATGGCCATGAGTAACGATGCGTTTCGACTGATTTCTCCCAGCGGTAATGAGCTGGAGCTTCCGACACACACGGGCACAACGGGGCCTGATGTTGTAGACATTGGCAGCCTGTACCGCGAACAGGGCGTATTTACCTACGATCCGGGCTTCGTGGCGACGGGCAGCTGCAAGTCGGACATAACATTCATCGACGGTGAG
>DAOWGY010000111.1 GCA_030641695.1 Gammaproteobacteria bacterium | reverse complement strand
GGGACGCGAAACGCAGGTTAACTTCGTTCCTCACTCCGGACCCTACGCACGCGGCATCTTCGCGACCATCCAGGCGAAAGCGACAACACGTGTTTCTTTCGACGAACTACTCGCTGCCTTCGAGCATGCCTACGCAAACGCCCCGTTTGTCCGCATCACGGTCGGCTCACCAAAGCTCAAACACGTCGTCGCAAGCAACATGTGCGAAGTTGGCATTTCGGTTACGGACGACACCGTGGTGGTCATGAGTGCGATCGACAACCTGGTAAAAGGTGCGGCGGGCGGCGCCGTGCAGTGGATGAACCGCTTGTTCGACAAACCGGAAACTGCCGGCCTGACGGCTGTCGCACCGGCGTGGACCTGAGGTGATGCAGGTGCAGGCAAAACAGACAGGCCGGAACGATCCACGCGCTCGCGAAGCAGCGACAACCATTCCCGTCTACAGGCAATTGCCGTTCGTGCCCGTGCGCACGTCGGGCTGCAACATAATTACAGCTGATGGCCACCGCATCCTCGACCTTTACGGCGGGCATGCCGTCGCTGCGCTCGGCTATGGGCATCCGAAACTGGTCGAGGCCATTCGGCGCCAATCCGAGACGCTGCTGTTTCAAAGCAACGCAGTCGCCCTCGATGTTCGCGCCGAGGCCGCCGAGAAACTTGTCGGCGTCGCACCTGCCGATCTCGAGCGTGTGTTCTTCGTCAATTCCGGAGCCGAGGCCAATGAGAACGCATTGCGGATGGCGTGCACCGTCACACAACGGAAGAAAATTCTCGCTATCACGCACGGATTTCACGGGCGTACGGCTGCAGCCGGAGCGGTAACGTGGAACTCGGACAAGTGGTACGGCTTTCCGCACAAACCTTTCGACGTCGATTTCATTCCGCGCAACGACTGCGCCGCAGCCGAATCGATGATCGACCGCGACATTGCCGCTGTCATTTTCGAGCCGGTGCAGGGCGTCGCCGGGGCGTTCGACCTGTCAACCGCATTTCTCGAGACGCTGCGCAATCAGACCGCACGTCACGGCACATTGCTGATTGCCGACGAGGTGCAGACCGGCATCGGCCGTTGTGGCCAGTTCTTCGCCGTGCAGACCCACGGCATTACGCCCGACGTGCTGACGAGCGCGAAGGCGCTCGGCGGTGGCATCCCTTGCGGCGCCGTGCTCTGTACCAGGGAGATCGCGGACTGCTTCGGTCCCGGTGATCTGGGCTCCACATTTGGCGGTGGACCCGTGGCCGCAGCCGCCATCATTGCAGTCATCGACGCGATCGAGTCCGAGGGCCTGCTCAGCAACGTCCGCGAACGCGAGGCACAGATTCGCGAGCAATGTGTCGTCGGACCTGTCGATCGGATCCAGGGCATGGGCCTGTTGCTCGGCCTGGTCTGCGACCGGCCCGCCGCCGATGTTCGTGACGCATTGCTCGAGCAAGATATACTGACTGGTACCAGTGCGGATCCGAACGTACTTCGCATACTTGCACCGCTCATCATCCACACAGAGCACGTCGATCACCTCGCCCGGGCGCTCGCATCGATTTCGCGTGTCGGCGCCTGAATCAAGAAAGGAACTCCTGATGAAAGCTTTCAACGACCTTGCCGATTTCAACACCGACGAGATTCACGCACTTCTCGAACTTGCGAATCGTCTCGACGAGCGCCCGGAACCCCAGGCTTTGCGGGGCAAGGTGCTATCACTCCTGTTCCTGAGCCCGTCGCTCAGGACGCTGGCGTCCTTTCAGGCGGCGATGACCCGTCTCGGTGGCGGCTCGTTTGTCATATCTCCGGAGATGTCGATTCACGGTATCGAGACGCGTCCGGGTATCGTCATGGACGGCGCAGCCGCCGAACATATCAATGAAGCCGTACCCGTCATCGCGTCCTACAGCGATGCCATCGGTATTCGCGCCTTCGCCGAGCGCAAGGACCTCGAGTTCGACTTGGCCGACTCGGAGTTCAAGGCACTAACCGGCCTCATCCACACGCCCTGGATCAACATGGAGTCGGCCATGAATCATCCGTGCCAGAACCTGGCTGACTGGAAGACCCTGGACGACCTCTCCGTTGCTGCGAACGGCGGTAAGTTCGTACTGAGCTGGGCATACCACCCCAGGGCGCTGCCACTCGCAGTCCCGGCGTCGACGCTATATATGGCGGCAAGGCGCGGCATGGATGTCACTGTGCTTCGTCCCGAAGGATTCGAACTGCCCGAACCCGTCATGCACAGGGCACGAGCGGCGGCGGAAGCTTGCGGTGGTTCCATTCAGGAGACCGACGACCGAACCGAAGGCATGCAGGGTGCGCATGTCATCTACGCCAAGTCCTGGTCATCGACGCGTCACTACGGCGACAGACTGAACGATCAGAAACTCAGGGAAGAACACATCGACTGGTGCGTCGATGAACCCTGGTTCGACAACGCGCAGGATGACTGCCGTTTCATGCACTGCCTGCCGGTTCGTCGCGGCGTCGTTGTCAGTGAAACCGTCCTCGACGGGCCACGTAGCGTCGTCATCCATGAGGCGCGCAATCGCATGCTCGTGCAGATGGCGGTACTGCACCAGATGCTCGGAAGCGAACAATGACATCGAAACGCGAGCGCGCAATCGTCGTATCTGCGCTCAAGCACGCAGCACCTTATATCCGCCTCTTCAAAGGCAAGGTCTTCGTGCTCAAGGCCGGCGGCGAGATCTTTGCGGACCGGGCCGCAACGACCGCGCTCATGGAGCAGGTCGGCATCCTCCATCAGGTCGGAGTCCGCGTCGTGCTCATACACGGTGGTGGCACGCAGTCGACGGAACTCGCGACCGCACTCGGCGTTGACACGACCTTCGTCGACGGGCGCCGGGTCACCGACGGCGCATCGCTCGACGTCGCGACGATGGTATTAAACGGCCAGATCAACACGCGCGTACTCGCGGCCTGTCGTGATCTACAGATTCCGGCCGTGGGCATCAGCGGCGTCGACGCCGGACTCATCCGTGCCCGCAGGCGCCCACCGGTCGAGCGCGAAGGTAACTCCACGGTCGACTACGGTTTCGTGGGCGACATCGAATCCGTCGACGCCGATATTCTGCAAAAACAACTCGACAACGGCCTCATGCCGGTGGTGAGTCCGTTGTCCTGTGACGAATCGGGCACGCTGCTGAACATCAATGCCGACACTGTCGCTGCCGCCATCGCCGCCGAACTCGGCGCAGAGAAGATGATTCTGCTGACCGGCGCAGCGGGCGTGCTCGAGGACGCGAGCGACCCGCAGTCACTGATCAGCTACATCGATCGCGCGCAACTCGACGCGCTGAAGGCCGACGGTAAACTTGCCGACGGCATGTTGCCCAAAGCCGCCGCGATCGACTCGGCTCTTGCGAACGGCGTTCGCCGCGTACATGTCATTTCGTATAACGTGCCGGACAGCCTGCTGCTCGAAGTGTTCACGAATGAGGGCACCGGTACGCTGGTCGTCAGCGACATCGCCGCACTGACGCCGGCCGAACAGGGAGACTCGGACTCATGACGCGCTTGTGGGACAAGGGACTGCCACTCGATGAGCGCGTACTGCGTTACACAGCCGGCGAGGACCAATTGCTCGATACGCGCCTCGTGGCTTACGACGTAAAGGCCTCAATCGCACATGCCGAAATGCTTGCCGCAACCGGGCTCATCAATGATGACGACTGCACAGCGATCCGCGACGGACTGAACGAACTCGCCGCTACCTTCGATGCGGGCGAGTGGAGCATCAGTCTCGAGGACGAGGACGTACACACCGCGCTGGAATCGAGGCTGACGGCGAACATCGGCGATGCCGGTGGCCGCTTGCATCTCGGGCGGTCACGCAACGACCAGGTGCTGACGGCATTGCGGCTCTATCTGCGTGACGCAGCGGACGATCTCGGCTCCCGCGTCGACACATTGCGTCAGTCCATCGCAGCGCTCGAGGAGCGGCAGGGCGATGTGCAATTGCCGGGCTATACGCACATGCAACACGCGATGCCGTCGTCGGTTGCGCTCTGGTGCGGCGGCTTCGACGAGGCTTTTCTGGATGCGCGGGACGGCCTCGAATCCGCGAAACGCAGGATCGACCGGAATCCTCTCGGCAGCGCGGCCGGTTACGGTACACCGGGCTTGCCGCTGGATCGCGATATGACGACCGCGGCGCTCGGTTTCGGCCCGACGCAGCAGCCTGTGACAGCCGCGCAGTTGTCACGTGGCAAGGCCGAGAGCGGGCTCCTGTTCGAGATCACGCTGCTTACCCAGGACCTCGGCCGCATGGCTG